>JACDAV010000086.1 GCA_013695255.1 Chloroflexota bacterium | reverse complement strand
CGCGGGGCCCACGCCGGAGCGCGGGGCGCCGGCGCCCGCGAACCAGGTGCCGGCCCGCATCACCCGCCGGACGGCGAGATCGGCGTCGAGCTCGACCAGGTCCGCCCGCTGGCCCACCGCCAGCCGGCCCCGATCCGCCAGCCCGAGCAGCGCGAGCGGGTTCCGCGACGCGGCGGCCACGGCATCAGGAAGCGCGGTGCCGCGCCGGACCAGGTTCCGGACGGCGCTGTCGAGTGCGATCACCGATCCGGCCAGGATGTCCGTGCCGGCGATCGTGCACCGATCCCCGACCACCTCCACCTCGAGACCGCCGATCGTGGCCCGCCGTCCGGCCGTGCCGGCCAGCGGGATGGCATCGCTGACCAGCACCAGCTGGCCGGCGGGCTTGGTCCGGGTGATGATCGGCCAGAGGCTGGGGTCGACGTGGTGGCCGTCGGCGATGAGCTCGACCCACACGTCGTCCGCCGTCAGCGCCGCGACCGCGAGACCGGGCGCGTGGTGGTCGACGCCCGTCATCGCGTTGAACAGGTGAGTCGTGTTCCGCGCGCCCGCCCGGTACCCGGCGAGCGCCTCGGCAAGGGTCGCGGCGGAGTGGCCAAGCGAGGCGGCCGCCCCGCGTCGCCGGAGCCACGCGATCAGGTCGAGCGCGCCAGGCAGCTCGGGGGCGACGGTCATCAGCCGCAGCCCCTCGACGAGCGGCTCCAGCTCGTCGGGGGCGACCCCGAGCGGGTCGCGGATGTGGCGCGGGTTCTGCGCGCCCTTCCGCGCGGCGGAGATGAACGGGCCCTCGAGGTTGAAGCCGAGGGGCTCAGCTCCGTCCGGCGGCGCGTCCGGGAGCCAGGCGCGGACGCCGGCCGCGAAGGCCACCAGGTCCGCCAGCGAAGCCGTGACCGCCGTCGGCAGGAACGACGTGACGCCCCGCCGAAGCAGTGCCCGGGCCATCCCATCGAGCGCCCCCCGCGGCCCCATCGCATCGTGCCCGCCCCAGCCGTGGACGTGGACGTCGACGAAGCCCGGCGCGATGTAGGGGCCGCGATCGGCCTCGTCTGGGAGAGGCGCGTCGCCGGCGACGGCGGCAGCATCAGCCGCCTCGTCGAGCTCCAGGCTGGCGATTCGCCCATCTTCGACGCGAATGATCCCGCTCGCCACGCGGTCGTCGAGGACGAGCCGACCCTCGACGACCGTCGCCCCGTCAGCCGGCATCGGTGGCCGGGCTCTGCTCGACGTCGAACCAGACGTCCAGCGCGTAGCGGCTGCCCGGGTAGCGCGATTCGGTCGCCTCGATCCGGCGCCCCTGAGCGTCGAGGATGGTCCGCCGCTCCACCAGCAGGGGGTCGCCCTTGCGGATGCCGAGCAGGCGGGCGTCCTCGGAGGTGGCGGCTTCGGCGCGGATGGTCGCGCTGCCCCGCCGAAGGACGTAGCCGCCCCGCGCGAGCGCCTCGTGGAGCGATCCCCGCGCCAGATCGGCGGCCATGACGACCGGTGCGACCCGGCGATCGAGGACCGCCGCCTCGATGGCCATCGGTTGTCCGTCCGCGCAGCGCAGCCGGCGGAGCGAGACGATCTGCTCCCCGGCCGCCATGCCCAGGTCGCCGGCCTCGGTCGTCGTCGCCGGGCGCAGCTCCCGCGCCAGCAGGCGCGAGCTGGGGGTGCGTCCGCGGCGGCGCATCTCGTGCGAGAAGGTCAACAGCCGGTTGGCCATCCGGTGGGCCGGAGGCTCCGCGACGAAGCTTCCGCGACCCGGCCGTCGGACGAGGAGACCCTCCTCGGCCAGGACCTGCATCGCGTTGCGGGCGGTCATCCGGCTGACTCCGAACTGGGTGCACAGCTCGGCGTCCGATGGCAGCTCGTCGCCGGGCTTGAGCGACGCGATCCGCTCGCGGAGCGCCTGCTCGATGCGGCGGTAGTGGGGAACGGCGACCGCGACGGTCACCGTGTCGCCCCGGCGCGCGCAGCGCCGGCCGCTCCGGCATGCCCGGCGGATCGCTCCACCGCCCGTTCGGCCCCGTGGATGGCGGCACCGATCGCGCCGGCCCACGTCCCGAGCTCGGCCGTCACGAGCTCGACCGGCTCCAGCGACGTCGTCCGGACGCGGAGCCGGAGCTCCGCTCGGATCGGCTCGAGCAGCAGGTCGCCCGCCGCTGCGATCCCGCCCCCGACCACCACCCGGTCCGGCGAGATGACGACGACCATGTTGGCGATCCCGATGCCGAGATAGCGCCCGACCTGGGCCAGCCCGTCGATCGCCCGCCGGTCGCCGCGACGGGCCGCCGCGACCGCCTCCTCGGCGGTGGACGAGCCGCATGCCGCGGCGATCTGATCGGCGCGGGCGTACGCCTCGAGGCAGCCCCGGTTGCCGCAGCCGCACCATGGCCCGTCCGGGTCGATCGTCTGGTGCCCCAGCTCGCCTGCCGTGCCGTCGTGACCCTGGTGGACGCGACCGTCGATGGCGATGACGCCGCCGACCCCGGTGCCGAGCGTCAACCCGACCATGGAGGCGGCGCCGCGACCCGCGCCGAGGCGCAGCTCGGCCAGGCCGAAGGCTCGCGCGTCGTTGATCAGGGCCACGGGCAGGGCCAGGGCCGCGGTCAGCGGCGCGACGACCGGACGATCGGCCCATTCCCCCGGCACGTTGACGAGGAAGCGCGTCGTGCCGGCTGCCGGGTCGTACAGGCCGGGCACGCCGACCCCGAGTGATTCGATCCCCGGCCACGACTCGACCGCGGCCGAGGCCGTGCTCGCCAGTCGGTCGATCACCGCTTCCGGCCCCTCGCTCGCCCGGGTCGCGACCTGGCCGCGGTCGAGCGGATGCCAGTCGCCGTCGGCCTGCTCGAGCACGGACCACTTGAGGTTGGTGGCGCCCAGATCGATGCCCAGGTGGCGCCCCGCCACGATCACGACTCGTCCGTGATCCGCGTGTACGCGGCGGCGACCGCCAGGATGATCGCGCCGAACAGGATCTGCCGGACGGGCTCGGGCATCTGGAGCACCGTCAACAGGCTCGTCAGCACGGTCAGGATGAGCGCGCCGACGATCGTTCCGCTGTACCCGCCGCGCCCGCCGAAGATCGACGTGCCACCGATGACCGCGGCTGCCACGGACGGCAGCAGAAACCGTTCGACGAGAGCCACGCTCGCGGTCCTCGTCACCGCCGCGTAGACGATCCCGGCCACGCCGGCGAGGAGCCCGGAGATGACGTACAGCGTCAGCAGGACCTGCCAGACCCGGACGCCGGCGAGGCGGGCGGCGATCTCGTTGTCGCCGACGGCGTACAGGAGGCGCCCGAATCCGACCCGGCGGAGCGAGAAGAGCACGAGGGCCGCGAGCGGCACGAAGATGATCAGGCTGTTGCTGAAGAAGCCGAACGACGTGCCGCCCCCCAGCCAGGCCACGCCGTCCGCGATGACGGACCCGCTGGTGACCATCTTGAGCTGGTAGACGGTCATGAGCCCGAGCACGACCAGGCTCATGCCCAGGGTCATGATCAGCGGATGGACGCGGAAGACGCCGATCCCGATGCCGTTGACCAGGCCGGCGGCCGCCGTCGCGGCCAGGGCCAGCAGGATCGCGACCACCGGTCCCTGGGCGGGCGTCTGGGTGGCCATGATGTAGGCGGCCATCGACGCGACCGCGGCGACCGACAGGTCGATCCCACCGGTCAGCATCGTGAGCGTCTGGCAGGCGGCGAGGATCGCAAGAGGCACCGCGAAGCGGACGATGCCGGCTGCCCAGGTCGCGTTGCGCAGATCCGGCTGGATCGTCCACAGGGCGGCGACCAGCAGCGCCAGGAGCAGGACGAGCGGCACGATGGGGCGCTCGATCAGCCAGCGCTGCCACGAGCGCATCGCAGCCGCACCGCTGGCCCGCCCGCCGGTCGCGGGAGCGGTGGTCATGCTGTCCTCCTCCGCAGCGTCGCGAACGCGCCGACCATGACGACCACGACGAGTATCACGCCCTGGACCACGGTCGCGAAGTTGGGGTCGACGTTCAGGAACGTGAGGTCCGCCCGGATCAGGGCCAGGATGAACACGGCGAGGAGCGGGCCAAGGAGGCCGCCCCG
>JACDAV010000083.1 GCA_013695255.1 Chloroflexota bacterium | reverse complement strand
CGATGGTGAAGATCTGGAGCGAGCTGCCCGGGGCGCGGACGCGCGAGCTCGTGGCCGATGTGGCCACGATCGCGTGGGTCGCGTTCTGGGGCTCGATGGCCTGGACGCTCTACTCGTTCCTCGCTTCCTTCGCCGAGGCCGGGCGGCTGATCCGGGACGGCGGCGAGAACCTCCAGGCGGCCGGCCGGAGCGTCGGCGAGGGGCTGCGTGGGCTGCCGATCGTCGGCGAGGGGGCAGCGAGCGCGGTCCGCGGCGGGTTCGACGGCGCGGGCGAGCCGATCGTCGCCGCCGGCCGCGATCTCGAGACGTTCGTGATCGTCGTCGCGGTGACGCTCGCGCTGGTGCTGCTCCTGGTGCCGCTCATTCCGTGGCTGTCGCGGTACCTCCCCTGGCGGCTCGAGCGGGCGCGGCGGCTGCGCGCCGCTCACCGGGCGATCCGGCGCCCCACCGCGACCGGCGGCCTCGACCGCGAGGGCGTCGAGCGCGTCCTTGCCGGCCGGGCGCTCAACCGGCTCGACTGGCCGACGCTTCTCGACTACACGCCCGATCCGATTGGCGACTGGACCTCCGGCCGCTTCGACCGGCTCGCGCGCGCCGAGCTGGAGGGGGCCGGCCTGCGCTCCATCCTCGCCGGATCGGCTGATCCTCCGCGGACCTGACGAAGGGGCGTACAACGGGGCCATGCGAAGGTGCCTCTTTCCGCCAAGCGACCACCATGCGGTCGTTACGCGGGGCCCCGAGCCCGTCCGCAAGCCATCCGAGCGTGGAACCCGAGACCTGTTACTGCCACCTGGCCACCAGCGGGTCGCCCGGCTGTTTCTCGCTTGATAGCGACCGCCAGGTGGTCAGGTGGCGGAATTCGGGCGTAGTTCCAAGCGCCGCAAGGGCCGCACAGCGCAGCCCTCAGCTGCGGACCGGCTCCATGGCTGCCTCCGCGGAGCGACCCGCACGCCAGCGTCCCACCTGCGCCAGCGCACCGGCGCACGCGATCGCCAGCGCCACGTTGCCCAGCATGGCGATGGTGAGCCCGACCGTCACGGACAGGAAGCCCATGACCGGCGGATAGACGATGGACCCGGCGACCGCGGCGCCCGACAGGAACCCGCCGACGGCCGCTGTCCGATCCGGGTAGCGCTCGCCGCCGAAGGCAACGATCATCGGGTAGATCGGGCCGGAGGCAAGGCCTGCGAGGCCGAAGAGCGCGATCGACGCCGGCAGTGAGGGCACGAGGATCGCGCCCACGAGCGTGAGGACGAGGACCGCGACGCAGGCGAGGGTGTAGCGCAGGTGGTCGAACCGGTCCGCGAGGGGCGCGGACACGAGCCGGCCCACCGTGATCCCGCCCCAGAACAGCCCGAGCGCGAAGGTCGCGGTGCTGAGCGGCGCCTGCTCGAGGAACCGGACCAGCCAGTTCGAGACGCCGCCCTCGGCGGCCACGAAGCAGCCGATCGCGAGCCCCAGCAGGAGCAGGGGGCCAGGCATGGATCGGCGAGCAGCCGGGAGTGGGCCACGAGCCAGGGTCGCCGGCGCTGGCTCGGGCTCGGGCTCGGACCTCGCGTGCCGCCCGGCCGGCATCTCCGTGGCGCCGAACAGCACGGCCACCGGGATCGCCGCCACGGCCGTCCCGACCAGGACGGCCTGCCACCCAACGCCCGACTCGACGAGGCGGCCGACCACCACCGGCGCACCGAACGCACCCAGGCTGAAGAACACGTGGAGGAGGTTGAGCGCCTTGCCCCGCCCGGTTCGGTACAGGTCGAGGAACAGCCCGTTGACGCCGCCGTCGACGACACCGTTGCCGAAGCCCATCGGCAGGGCGCCGAGCAGGAAGAACGTCCACGACGGCGCGAGCCCGAGCGTCAGCAGACCGCCCCCGAGCAGCCCCGTCCCGAGCGCGAGCACGGTCCGGCGCCCGAGCCGCTCGATCACCAGCCCGCCGCTGAGCGAGCCGGCGGCATACGTGCTGGCGAAAAGGAGATACCAGAGGCCGATCCCCGCGTCGGACTGGCCGAACGCGTCCTTGACCGACCGGATCAGGGACGGGACGAGGAGCCCGGTCCAGCCGATCAGGACGAAGGCCGCGCAGCCGAGGAGGGCGGCCGCGGCCGGCCTGGAGGGAACGCGTTGGGGCACCGGGAAATGCTACCGGGCGCCGCCGATCGACTCCTGCGAACGGGGGTTGCCGCCGCGCACCTGGACCTGGTCGCGATTGCGTGGGAAGGAGCAGGGATCGTGTCGGTCACGATCCGCTTCGTCCAGCGCTGCGAGGCGACCGGGCCGCCGCTGTATGGGGCGCCCCACTGGGAGCGGCCCTGAGGGGTTGGACCCGGGGGGCGCTCGCCCGACGGTCCGCTGCAGACGAACCTGCGGGTTGCATGCATCAGAAGCAAGGATTTCGAAGTTAACCGGCAGTCCGGTCGGTCCGGGGCGGCGATCGAGGCGGTTCCGGGTGTGAAACGGTCCATTCCATGCAGCGGATGCATCGCCGGCGACCTTTGAGGCGTCTGCAGGCCACCGACGCCGACCCCGCTGCTGCTAAAGCACGATTTCGGTGCCTGCCATGCATGTCGCGGCCGCGCGCCCGGCCGGGAACGCCTCGGCGGGCCGCATTGACCCTCGTCCTCGCGGCCCGCGATACTCGCCGGGCATGAACTGTCCCTCTTGCGGCACCGCCAACGACCCCGACGCCCGCTTCTGCAAGGAGTGCGGCGCCGGTCTCGCGGTGTCGTGCGCGGCGTGCGGCGCGGCACTGCCGCCCGGCGGCAAGTTCTGCAGCGCGTGCGGCACGCCCGTCGCGTCGGTGACGCGGGCTGCACCCGGCCCCACGGTGCCGGAGCCGGCGTCGGCCTCCGCGTCCGCCGAGCGCCGGGTCGTGAGCGTCCTCTTCGCGGACCTCGTGGGGTTCACCACCCTCGCCGAGACCCGAGACGCCGAGGAGACGCGCGAGCTCCTGACCGCCTACTTCGAGACCGCCCGGCGGCTGGTCGAGCGATACGGCGGCACGGTGGAGAAGTTCATCGGTGACGCGGTCATGGCGGTGTGGGGCACACCGATCGCCCACGAGGACGACGCCGAGCGGGCCGTCCGCAGCGGGCTGGAGCTCGTGGAGGCCATCGCCGCGCTCGGCACGGAGAGCGGGATCGAGCTGGCCGCTCGCGCGGGGGTGCTGACGGGCGAGGCCGCGGTCAACCTCGACGCCATGGGCCAGGGCATGGTGGCCGGCGACATGGTCAACACGGCGGCGCGGCTGCAGTCGGTGGCACCGGCGGGATCGGTGCTGGTCGGCGACCGGACCCGGCTGGCCAGCGCCGGCGCGATCGCCTACGAGCCGGCCGGCGAGCAGCTCCTCAAGGGCAAGGCCGCGCCGGTTGCTGCCTGGCGTGCCCTCCGGGTCGTAGCCCGTGTCGGCGGCGCCGGCCGCAGCGAGACGCTCGAGCCGCCGTTTGTCGGGCGGCAGGGCGAGCTGCGGATGCTCAAGGACCTGTTCCACGGCGTGGGTGAGGAGCGGCGTCCGCGACTCGTCTCCGTGATCGGCCAGGCGGGCATCGGCAAGAGCCGCCTTGCCTGGGAGCTCCAGAAGTACCTCGACGGCGTCAAGGAGGTTGCGTACTGGCACCAGGGCCGCTGCCCCGCCTACGGCGAGGGGGTGAGCTTCTGGGCCCTGAGCGAGATGGTCCGCCAGCGCGCGAAGATCGCCGAGGGGGACGATCCCGAGACGGCGACGGAACGCCTGCATGCCATGCTCGCCGACTTCGTGCCGGACGAGGCCGAGCGGCGCTGGCTGGAGCCGGCCGTCCGCGAGCTGCTGGGCCTCGAGACGGACGATCGCGGCCAGGCCGCGTCGGCGGAGACACTCTTCGCCGCCTGGCGCACGCTGTTCGAGCGGATCGCCGCTCGCGGCACCGTCATCCTGCTCATCGAGGACCTCCACTGGGCGGATCCGGGGCTGCTCGACTTCATCGAGCACCTGCTCGAGTACTCCCGCAACCATCCGATCTACATCCTGTCGCTGGCCCGGCCGGAGCTGTTCGAGCGCCGACCCGACTGGGGCGCTGGCTGGCGCAACCTGACCTCGATGGGCCTGGACCCCCTGCCGGATGCGGCGATGCGCGAGCTGCTCGAGGGGCTCGTCCCCGGATTGCCGGCCGCCGCGATGGGCCGCATCCTCGATCGCGCTGAGGGCGTCCCCCTGTACGCCGTCGAGACCGTCCGGATGCTCCTCGCGGACGGGCGCCTCGAGCCCGCCGATGGCGCCTTTCGGCCGACCGGCGACCTGACGGACCTGGCGGTCCCCGAGACGCTGCATGCGCTCGTCGCGTCGCGACTCGACGGTCTGCCGCCCGCCCTTCGGACGCTGGTCCAGGAAGCGTCCGTGCTGGGCAAGACCTTCAGCCTCCAGGCGCTCGCGGACGTGACCGGCCGTGAGACGGGCGAGCTCGCCGGTCCGCTGCGAGAGCTCGTCCGGCGCGAGCTCCTCACTCTCGACGCGGATCCGCGCTCACCGGAGCGGGGCCACTACGGCTTCGTGCAGTCGGTCATCCGGGAGGTCGCCTACGGCATGCTCGCCCGTCGCGAGCGCCGGCGCCTCCACCTCGCGGCCGCCCGGCATTTCGAGTCGCTCGGGGACGACGAGCTGTCCGGCGTGCTGGCCGGCCACTATCTCGACGCCTGGCGGGCACGGCCGGAGGGCCCGGAGGGGGCGGGGGTCGCGACGCAGGCGCGGCTCGCGCTCAGGGCCGCCGCGGACCGGGCGGGCC
>JACDAV010000065.1 GCA_013695255.1 Chloroflexota bacterium | reverse complement strand
TGGTACCGCATACCGGATTCGAACCGGTGATCTCCGCCTTGAGAGGGCGGTGTCCTGGGCCTCTAGACGAATGCGGCATCGTCGGGGAGGCGGGCCGCGCCGGGCGCCTCCGACCGGCCGGGATGATACCAAGCGGCCGCGACGGGTGGCAAACGTCTCAACGCGCCGGCAACCCGAGGTTACAGGCGGTGCAGCTCCAGGAACGAGCGGATCGCCTCGGCGACCTGCTGGTGGCCCTGGTCCGAGAGCATCAGACCGTAGTGGGAATGTGCCCCGAAGGGCTCGTACCGGGCGCGCAGCCACTGCGCGAGCCGCTCGGAGTCAGGCTCGGGGACGTAGCGGTCCAGGCCGGCGCCGATGACGAGCCGCGGAACATCGGCGAACGCCGTCGGGTCCACCGGGACGCCCTGCAGCATCTGCCGTCGGGCGGCGCCGGCCTCGTGCGGCTTCTGGCCCAGGAGGTGCTGGATCCGCAGGACGTCCGCGATCGCCAGGTCGCGATGGTCGCGGACCAGCTTCTCCGGCAGCGTCTCCCAGCCGATGACCGACTTGCCGTAGACGTCCGGCACCTGGCGCAGCTCGAACGGTCTCGCGGGCGGCCGGAGAGCGCGCGGCAGCTCCGAGGACAACAGGACCAGCCCGGCGACATCGGCGCGCTCGCCGGCCTTGAGCGCCAGCAGGCCGCCCATCCCGTGGCCGACGAGCACGGTGCCCGGCCCGAGGTGGTCGAGCGCCGCCAGCACGTCCTCGGTGTAGCTGTCGAACGATAGGTTGGCCGGGTCCGCGGTCTGCGACCAGTAATGGTTACGGAGGTTGAGCGCGTGTCCCTCCCAGCCGCGAGCCGCGAAATAGTTGAGGAACCGCTCCCAGACCCACGAGCCGGCCAGCTCGCCGTGCACGTACAGCAAGGGCTTTCGCCGCGAACGACGTTCCGGGAGCCAGGACTCGATGTACAGGCCGCGATCGACGAGCTCGATCTCGTCCTTGCGGACCGGCCGACCACCGGGCGGCGGGAGCTGGGCTCCCCCGACGAGGACGTCGGGAGGCGTGTCGGACATCCGGCTCACCACTCGTGCGGGTTGATGACCAGGCCGGTCAGGGGCTTGGGGTAGAAGTACGTCGACTTCTGGGGCATGACGTCGCCCTGCGCGGCGACCTCGACGATCGACCTCACCGGCGTCGGCTCCAGGAGGAATGCCGCATCGGCCCCATCCACCGCACCGTCGACGCGCGCCATGGCCTCATTGACGGACTTGGTGTACCGGATCCGGTCGCCCGCGGCAACGGCGTCCACGTCGATGCCCGCCAGGTGCTCGAGGGCCACCGACAGCAACGTGACATCGAGCGCCCGGACCGCCGGACCACCGGGCGGGAGCCACGGCTCGAAAGCATCGCGCCGGGCGGTCATGACATGGCCGCCCCGACGGGTCCACAGCCCGATGCGACCGCGCCCGCCGGCGCCGTCCGTGCCCCACGCCTCGAGGGTCGGGCGATCCGCGGCCTGGCACTCGAAGAGTCCGCCCAGCGCGGCCAGCAGGGCTCCGCCATCGTCAGCCAGGTCCCGGACCAGGCGGTGGGTGGGGAGCACGGTCAACGGCTGGGAGCCGGCATCGAGCAGGAGCGCCAGGAGATAGTCGAACGGTGGGTCCTCCTCGCACGACCGGCTCATCCGCCGCTCGTCGCGATACCGCAGCGCCGTCTCGTATCGATGGTGGCCGTCGGCGATGGTGATCGGCCCGGCGCCGGCCGCAGCCGCCAGCGAAGCCACGATGCCGGACCGATCCTCGTCATCCGGCACGATCCACATCCGGCTGCGGACGCCGTCGTCGTCGCTGACGGCCACGTCCGGCGGGCCACCGGCAACCTGCTCGAGCACCTGTGCGGCCCGGCCGCCAGCGTCCCGATACAGGGCCACGACCGGTGACGTGTTGACTCCGGTCGCCCGGAGCAGCCGGTACCGGTCTTCACGCGGCGCCGCCAGCGTTCGCTCGTGGGGCAGGACGCCGGAGCCAGGTTCGAGCGGCTCCAGCCGCAGGCGGCCGAAGAAGCCGCGCTGCACGCGCTCCTCGCTCGTGCCCGGAACACGGTAGGTCTGCTCGAGAACGTAGAGGCCCGGGCGAGGATCCTTGGCGAGGGTCCCGTCCGATCGCCAGGCGGCGAGGGTTCGCGCAGCGCGGCGATACCGGTCGTCCGCCTCTCCCGGGCGTTCGGGCTCCGGAAGGTCGAGGCGGACGACGTTCCGGGGATGCCGCCCGAGGAGCGCCTGCTGCTGCTCGGGCGAGATCACGTCGTACGGCGGGCTGACGACGAGCGACGGGTCCGGCGCCGCGGTCGCGCGGTAGCGCAGGGCGCGGAACGGTCGAATCAGGGGCACGGGCACCTCGGGCGGCCGCATCGCCGGGACGCGGCCAGGGTCGGGCGGGACGCCGGGCATCGTACGATAGGCACGCGCGATGCGCCCACCGGCGGCCAACCGCCGCGGGCCGCAACTTTTCGGGGGGTCGGGGCGTCGTTGCTGCGACCGCTCCCATTTCTCACCCCTCATGGAGGGCACGTGCCCCTGTCCGCGTCGCCGGCGCCACCCGGACCGCGCCGCACCGCGACACGGGTTCGGCGAGCGCTCGTGGTGCTGATTGGGGTGCTGGCGCTCGTCGCGCCGGCCGGCTGGACCTCCAGCAGCGCGGCCGCGGAGGGGGCGCCGGTCATGGAGGCCGCCGTGATGCTCGAGGGGCACGGGCGGGTCGGCGCATGGATGTCCATCGAGGTTCGCCTTCGCAACGACGGGCCGGCCGTCACCGGTGAGCTGCGGCTCTCGGGCGGCGCCCAGAGCCGGACGTCGTTCGGCACGCCGGTTGATCTCCCGCCGCAGTCGGACAAGACCTACCTGCTGTACGCCCAGCCGCCGGCATTCGGGGGCACGCTGGACGTCGCGCTCGTGGCGGGCGACCGGGTCATCGCGACCCACGAGGTGGACTTCACGGTCCACGATGCCGCCCAGCTCGTGGTGGGCGTCATCGCCGAGCGGCCGGAGGGAATCGTGCCGCGGATCGACCTCCTGCCGGCGACGAACGGTAGCCGCGCGGCAATCGTGTCCCTCCAGCCGGGTGACCTGCCGGAGCGCGTCGAGGCATGGGGACCGCTGGACCGGCTGATCTGGCACGACGTGGACTCCGGTCAACTCTCGCCGGGACAGGTCGCCGCGCTGCGCGGCTGGATCGCCGGCGGCGGGCGGCTCGTCGTCGCCGGCGGAACGGCCGGCGGGGCGATGCTCTCCGGTTTCCCGGAGGAGCTTCTCCCCTACCACCCCGAGGCGACGATCGACGTCGCGCCGGCCACGTTCACCGACCTGGTGGGTACCGTGCCCGCTGACGCGGCCGATCTACCGGCGCTCGCCGGCCAGCTGGTGCGCGGCCGCTCCATGGCGACCGTCGGAGAGCAGACCGTCGCCGCGGAAGCGCCGTTCGGCAGCGGCTCGGTCGCCCTGCTGGGGTTCGATCCGACGCGCGGCTGGGTGGCCGAGGGCGACGGGGTCGAGGCCCTCTGGCGCCGGCTCCTGCCGCAACGCTCGACCGGACCGATCGTCACCGCCGACGACGGGCAGCTCGTCAACGCCGTGTCACAGCTGCCGGCACTGGCCCTGCCGCCGATCGGTGGCCTCCTGGCGTTGCTCGCCGGCTACATCCTCCTGATCGGGCCGATCAACTACCTCGTGCTGCGCAAGCTGGACAAGCGAGAGTGGGCGTGGGTCACGATGCCGGTCCTGATCGCCGTCTTCGCCGCCGGTGCGTACGGGTTCGGCGCCGCTCTGCGCGGTCTCGACGTGATCGTCAACGAGGTCGCCATCGTGCGGGGCGCACCGGACACCACCGAGGGAACCGCACAGGTCTATCTCGGGGTGTTCTCACCGTCGCGCGGGACCTACCAGCTGGAGGTGCCCGGCGGCGCGCTGCTGTCGTCGACGCTGAACGGCGAGCTCGCCGGTGGCAGCGGTGGCGCGCTGGACGTGCTGCAGGGCGATCCGGCCCGCGTCCGGGACCTGGTGGTCAGCTTCGGCTCGCTCCGGACGTTGCGGGCCGAGACGGCGACCAGCGTTCCGCGCGTCCGGGCCGACCTGCGGCTGGAGGACGGGACGCTGAAGGGCACGGTCACCAACCTCTCGGACCGGATTCTCGAGAAGCCGGCGATCGTGCTGGGGTCGTCCGTCGTGACGCTCGGCGATCTCGCGGCCGGCGCCCAGCAGTCGGTCAGCCTGCCCATTCGAGGGGACCCGTTCGGGCAGTCGCTCTCGGATCGGATCCTTGGCCAGTCGCTGCTCGGCAACCCGGGTGCGACCGGCGGCTCCACGGCTCGCAACCTCGTGCGCCGCGCGGTGCTTGACCAGCTGACCTTCGATCCGAACCTGGACACGTCGGGCCAGCTTGCATCGGAGTCACCCGTGCTCCTGGCATGGGGCACCGGCGACGTCCTCGACGTCCGGATCTCCGGCGAGGTCCCGCGGCGGACGGGCAACACGCTGTTCTACATCCCGCTGCCGATGACGGTCAGGGGCAAGACCACATTCGAAGGCGACCTGCTCCGGAGCAGCGTGGTCGAAACGGACGCCAACTTCTTCAGCAAGACACCCCAGATGGTGGACATGGGGCTCGGCAGCGCGACCCTCGCCTACCGCCCGGTCGCCTTCGACGGTGAGTTCCACGCCAGCCGGGTCGTGCTCGGGTTCGGGTTCTTCGAGGGCGTCCCGCGCGCCACCCGCGGCACCGTGGCGCCGCTCGATCCTCAGCCCTGCCTCGACGAGGAGACGGACGCGCCCGACTGCGAGGAG
>JACDAV010000050.1 GCA_013695255.1 Chloroflexota bacterium | reverse complement strand
ATCCTCGCCCGCCTCAACCGGGGCGAGGACCAGGCCGGCAGCCCGATCGGCCAGCGGGCCGGCTTCACGATCGCCTGCGCCCTGGACCCGACGGCCGCCGATCAGGCCACGGAGTGGGACCGCGTCGGGCGCAAGCTCGCGGCCGGCGCGCACCTGGTGATGACCCAGCCGCTCTACTCCGTCGAGCAGGTCGAGGCGATGCTGTCCGAGGCGCGTCGACGGTTCGGCCCGGGCGGCTTCCCGGTGCCGCTCCTCCTCGGCGTGCTGCCGCTCCAGAGTGCCCGGCACGCCGAGTTCCTCCACAACGAGGTGCCCGGCATCACGATCCCGGATGCGGCGCGTGCCGCCCTCCACGCTGCGGGCGACCGGGGAGCGGAGGTGGGGCTCGAGATGAGCCTGGACCTCCTCCAGACGGTGGGTGAGGCGGTGGCCGGCACGTACATCATGCCGAGCTTCGGTCGCTACGAGCAATGCGCCGAGCTCGTGCGACGCATCCGGGCCGACCACGCCGCGCTTGCGACGGCAGCGGCGACCTGATCCGCTGCCCGTCTACACTGCCCGCGTCACACGGAGGCGGGGGCAGATGAGGACGCGGACCGTTCAGGCGCTCGCGGCGGGTCTGGGGCTGCTCCTCGCTCCGGCCGTCGCCTTCGCCGCGGACGCCCCGAGTGGCCCGCCGTTCCCGGATCCTGTCGAGGGCCAGGCGGTCTACGACCATGCCGGCGTGTTCTCCGCGGAGACCATCGCCTCGGCCGAGGCGACCATCGACGCCATCGAGACCCGGACCGGTGCCGAGGTGGTCGTCTACTCGCAGGTCGTCGGCTACGGCGTGTCCGAGGGCGAGGCGGAGACCCACGCCCGAGCGCTGATGGACCAGTGGGGCGTGGGCCGGAAGGGGTTCGACGATGGTCTCGTCATCCTGTTCGACCTCGACCCGTCGCTCGTCCACGGCCAGGTCCAGCTCTATGCCGGGCCGGGCTACCGCGCCGCGTTCCTGACGAACCAGGAGCGGCAGGAGATCTTCGACGAGCAGATGCTGCCACTGCTCCGTGACGAGGATCTCGACGGGGCCCTCCTCACGGGGCTTCGCCATGTGGCCGGCAACGCCACGCCGGAGCACGCCGGCCGGCTCCAGTCCGCCCGCCAGCTGGACGCGGGCCTTGGGCTGGTCGGCGCGCCGATCGCCTTTCTTCTCCTGGCCGGCTGGGCCGTCCAGTCCTGGTGGCGCTACGGACGCGACCCGGAGTACCTCGATTCGCCCTCCATCCACCTCCCCGCCCCGCCGCCTGACCTGACCGCGGCGTCCGGCTCGCTCGTGTGGGATGGCCGCGTATCGCGTCGATCGCTGACGACGGCCCTGCTCGATCTGGCCAGCCGCGGCCTGCTGGCGTTCCGGGAGGAGAAGGGCCTGCTGGGACTGCGGACGACGGTCGGGATCGAGACGCACGTGGCCGACGCCGATCCCGTCACCGAAGCGCACCGCGTGCGCAACGGCCGCCGACCGATCTCGAAGGCCGAGCACCACGCGTTGAGCCGCCTGCAGTCACTCGGCAAGACCGGCTACATCAAGCCGGAACGGCTGCCGGAGTTCGGCTCTGCGGTGGGGACGTTCAACCAGCGGCTCGAGAACCACGTGGTCCGCCAGGGCTGGTTCAAGGAGCGCCCGACGAAGGTCGTCGGGCGCTGGATCACGCGGGCATTCGTCGTCGGCGTGCTGGGGGTCGTGGTCCTGGTCATCGGCTTCAACCTGCCGAGCGCCGGCCTCCTCACCGTCGGCGGCGCGATGGTGGCGGCGGGGATCGTGATCGGGCTGTTCGCGCGCTCCATGCCGGCGGTCACGATGCCCGGGGCGATGATCCGGGCGATGCTGGCGGCATACCGCCGGACCCTCCACAAGACGATGGCCCAGGCACGGTCGATGCAGCAGGTCGTCGACGAGGCGCGGCTCGACTGGCTGGAGACGCCGGACCAGGCGGTCGTCTGGGGGCTCGCTCTCGGGCTCGAGAAGGACGTGGAGCGCGTGCTCGCGCGGACCCTCGACGACGTGCGCGCCGGCGCCGCGACGGCCTCGGCCTACGTCCCGACCTGGTACCACGGCGCCTCGTCGGACGGGTCGGCCGGGTCGACCGGCGGTGGGTCGGGCGGGGGCGCGTCCGGGCTGTTCTCGAGCGGATCGCTGCCCAACTTCGGCGGGATGATGGGAGCGCTCGGGACCATCGGCAACTCGCCGTCGTCGTCCGGCTCCGGGGGCGGCGGGTTCAGCGGCGGCAGCTCCGGCGGGGGCGGGGGCGGCGCCGGCGGGGGCTTCTAGGCGCTCGGTTCACGGAGCGAGGACCTTCCCGCACGCGGCGGGCATCCGCCCCACCCCGCTCGGCGTCCGGGAGCCCCGCAAACCCTCCGCTACACTGCAGCCATGGGTGCCGTCGAGACGATGGAAGAGTTCTTCGAGAAGCTCAACGCCGGCGACCGGCAGGCCGCGGTCGGGTTGATGGCCGAGACGACCGAGATGCGGGTGCACGTCGGGGACAGCGTCCAGACCCT
>JACDAV010000212.1 GCA_013695255.1 Chloroflexota bacterium | reverse complement strand
GGGCAGATGAGCCGAGCCCGTCCGGAGTCGCCCGAGTCGCCGGTGCGGCCGGCGGAGCGTCGCCGGCGTGACGCTCGTGCAGCCGACCCGGATCCTGGTCGTGGGCGGAGGCGGCCGCGAGCACGCGCTTGCCTGGAAGCTCGGGTCCGAGCCGGGCGTCAACGAAGTCGTCGTCGCCCCGGGCAGCGATGCGATCGCCGCCGAGGCCCGGGTTCGCTGCGTCCGGGGCGCCGATCCGCTGGATGGCCCCTCGCTCGTGGCGATCGCGCGGGCCGCGTCGGTCGAGCTGGCGGTGATCGGTCCCGAGGCGCCGCTCGCGGCGGGTGTCGCGGACGACCTGCGCGCGGCCGGCGTGCCGGTCTTCGGACCGTCGGCGTCCGCGGCCCGGATCGAGACCTCGAAGGCGTTCTGCCGCGAGGTCGCGGAGGCGGCCGGGGTGCCGACGGCGCGCGGAGCCGCGTTCGACGCGCCGGCCGAGGCTGTCGCGTTCGCGCGACGGATCGCCGCCGACGGCGACGGCGTCGTCGTCAAGGCGGATGGCCTCGCGGCCGGCAAGGGCGTCCAGGTCTGCGACGATGCGGCGGGCGCCGAGGCGGCGATCCGGGAGCTGTTCGACGGCGAGGCCGGTGCGCTCGTGGTCATCGAGGAGCGCCTCTCCGGTCGCGAGGCCAGTCTCGTCGTGCTGACCGACGGTCGGGACGTCCTGGCCCTGCCGGCGGCCCGCGATCACAAGCGGCTCCTCGATGGGGATCGCGGCCCGAACACGGGCGGCATGGGCGCCTACAGCCCGCTGCCGGATCTGCCGGACGCGACGGCGGAGGCGCTGCTGGACGCCATCCACCGGCCGATCCTGGCCGAGCTGGCGCGTCGCGGCAGCCCCTTCCGCGGTGCCCTCTACGCCGGCCTCATGCTGACACCGAGCGGTCCCCGCCTGCTCGAGTGCAACGCGCGCCTCGGCGACCCGGAGACGCAGGTCACGCTGCCGCGGCTGGCCGTGGCGCTCGGGCCGCTGCTGCTCGCGGCGGCGCGGGGTCACCTCCTGGCCGCCGCCCGGCCGCTCGGTATCCCGGGCAGCCTGCTGCCGGTGACCCGGGCGGCGGCCGTCGGCATCGTGCTCGCCTCAGCCGGTTACCCGGACGCGCGGCGCGGCCAGGGAATGCGAATCCGCGGACTGGAGCTCGCGGCCGCGCTCGGCGGACTCGTGTTCCACGCCGGCACCGCGCGCGACAGCGACGGCTTCGTGACCGCGGGCGGGCGGATCCTGACCGTGCTGGGCCGCGGCCCGGACCTGGCGGCAGCCCGGTCCGTGGCCGAGGAGGCAGCCGAGACGATCGCCTTCGAGGGCGCCACTCGGCGACGCGACATCGCTGCCTCGCTGCCGGACCCGGTCGGTGAGGTGCCCGCGCGCGAGGCCGGGAGCAGCCCGGTGGGGGTCGCATGATCCGGCGCTACACGCTGCCCGAGATGGGCGCCGTCTGGACGGACGAGGCCCGCTTCGGCCGGATGCTCGAGGTGGAGCTGGCGGTGTGCCGCGCGCAGGCGCGCCGCGGGCTCGTGCCAGCGACGGCGCTGCGGGCGCTCGAGAGCCGCGCTCGCGTCGACGTCGAGCGGATCGGCGAGATCGAGCGGACGACGGACCACGACGTGATCGCGTTCGTCACCCAGGTGGCGGAATCCGTGGGCGCCGATGGCCGCTACCTGCACCTGGGCCTGACGAGCAGCGACATCGTGGACACGGCCCTCGCGCTCCAGCTCCGGTCCGCGGGCCGGCTGCTGCTGCAGGCCGCCGATGGGCTCCTTCGCGCGCTGATCGACCGGGCCAGGCGCGAGGCCGGGACGGTGCTCATGGGTCGCACCCACTCGGTCCACGCGGAGCCCACGACGCTGGGCCTGAAGCTCGCCGGTTGGGCGTTCGAGGTGGACCGGGGACGGACCCGGCTGGCGACGGCCGTCGACGAGATCGCGACCGGCAAGATCTCGGGTCCGGTCGGCACGTACAGCCATCTCGACCCGGAGCTCGAGGCAGAGGTGCTCGACGGCCTGGGGCTGCGGGCGGACCCTGTGTC
>JACDAV010000037.1 GCA_013695255.1 Chloroflexota bacterium | reverse complement strand
ACCGCCCTCCCCCGCCGCGAACCCTGACCGTGTGCGGCCGGTTCACGCAGCACCCCCCCACCTCCGAGCTGGCCGAGATCTTCGCGGCGATCGACCTGGCCGGCGACCCGCGGTGCGGCCAGCTCGGGTCCATCGTTGCGGACGTTGTTGACGAGCGGCGCCACTGGCCTGAGGTCAATCCGGCCGCGTCACGCCCATCCGTGCGGTCACGGCCGCCAGAGCATCGACGGCCGTGGCTCCGGCGTCCATCGCGGCCGCCAGCTCCCCGATGAGCGTGGCGAAGCCGTCGGCCGATCCGTCCGGCGGCACCGCGAGCGCGAGCGCGCCGGGCGGGATGCCGGCCAGCGCATCGGCCGTGTCGGCGGCCACGACCACGAGCTCCGCGCCAGCGTACGCGGCTGCCTCGGCGGCGACGGCGAGGACCGCCGGGGCGAGGGGCTCGGCGACCAGGATCGCCCGGAAGTCGCCCAGGTAGCGGAGGCCCAGCTCGACGTCCGCCGGCTCGAGCGCCGGTCGCCGCGCGGGATCCGTCGGCTCGATCATGAGGCTCGTGGCCTCGCCGGCGAAATCCAGGTCGTCCGTTCCAGCATCGTGGACGAGCTGCGGGGTGCTCCGGGACGGATCGCGAAGCAGCGCGACGTGGCCCACGCCGCCGCGCGCCAGCGCCACGAGCAGCCCGTCCCCGGCGGGGTCGTCGCCCACCTTCCCGACGAGCTGGACTCCCGCTCCGGCTCGAGCGGCCGTCAGCGCCGCGACTGCCGCACGCCCGGCCGGGCGTCCGATGCCGTCCTGCACCTCCACGACTGGATGTCCCACGACCACGATCACCCGCCGAGCGTAGCGCGTCGGCGGACCCGGACGCGCGCCCGGTCTGCCGTCATCTGCCTGACCACGACCGGACCTGTGGGTCACCTCCTCGACACCGAGCGGGTGATGGCGCCGGGCACCTGCAGGCCGCACGATGCTGGGAATGCGCAAGCGCCTCATCGTCGCCGGCCTCTCGTTCATCGCCGTTCTCGCCGCCTACGAGCTCGCGTCCGTCGTCCTGGGGGCGCCCCGCGTCGTGGGACCGATCCTGGCGACCGTGGTCAGCGCGCTCGTCGTGCTCGACCCAGGTGATCTGCTGCGGGCTTCGGCGACCCCGCCGAAGGCGCGCCGCGTGCCGCTGCCCCGTCCATCCGGGGGGTCGGGCGTCTTCCGGCCACTGACGGGTCTGGGCCGCGGCCGATCAGCTCCCCGAACCCGAGGCGCTGCCCGGCCCGGCGTTGCTGCCCGGCCCCGAACCACCCGACCCGCTGCCTGAACCGCTGCCCGGTCCGCTCGAGTCGTCGCTCGGGTCCGCGGTCTTCTGAGGTTCGTCCGTTTCACCGGGCGAGGCCGTCTCGGTGGGCGACGGTGACACCGTCGCGGATGGCGAGGTGCTGGGCAACGGGGTTGGGGAGGGGGTTGGCGACGGCGTCGGTGGCGGAGTGGGTGCGACCGAGGGCGACGGAGTCGGGAGGACCGGCACGCTGGGCGTCGGCGCGTCACGGTCGAACAGGCCAAGGGCGCCCGCCATCGCGGAGCCACCGATCGAGACGACGGCGCCAAGGCCGACCACGACCACAAGCACGAGCGCCATCGCCTGTGCGCGTGCGGCCGCGGGCCGGCCTCCGGTCCGGGCCACCCGCCACGCGTCCCGGACCGCGGCGAGGACAGCCAGCGGCCGGCCGCCCCGGAGCGCCCGTCCCGCCACCGTCGCCGGCTGAGGGACGGGCTCCAGCGCGATCGCCGTCATGACGCGGGAGGTGAAGCCCGTCGAGACGGCGGTCGCGACCTCCCCGGCTGCGCTCTCCAGCTCCCGTCCCGTGGCCAGCGAGGTCGCCAGCTCGGCCGACGGCTCTGATGCGGGCAGCTCTTCCGTCCCGAACGGCGGTCGTCGCTCGATCACAGGTCCACTCCCCGCTCGCCGAGGGCCGATCGGAGCCGCTGCAGGCCGCGGTGAAGGTGCGTCTTGACGGTCCCCAGCGGCCGGCCGGTCTCCTGGGCGATCTCGGCCAGGGAACGGTCGGCGAAAAAGCGCAGCGCCACGGTCTCGCGGTATGGCTCGTCGAGCCCGGCCAGAGCGGTCCGGATCGTGGCACTCCGCTCGGAACGCAGGACGACCGACGCCGGGTCGGGCGAGTAACCGGCAGCTGCCTCGGCCGCACTTCCGGGCTCTGAAGCTGGCTCGATCCACGTCACCGTGCGGCGGCGGGCGGTCTGACGGAGAGCGATCCGGACCGCGATGCGGGCGAGCCAGGCCCCGAACGGCCCGTCGCCGCGCCAGGAGGCAAGGGATCGATAGGCGGTCACGAACGCCTCCTGCGCGGCATCCTCGGCCTGGAGC
>JACDAV010000028.1 GCA_013695255.1 Chloroflexota bacterium | reverse complement strand
TGTACGGGTTGACCCCGAGGCCGACGATCGAGAAGTTCGAGAGGCCGCCGCCCGAGAAGAGGTTGAGCAACCCGAACAGGGGGTTGCCGGCGAAGAACTCGGCCAGCTGGGCCTTGTCGACGCCCGGCACCGGCACGTGGGCCAGCAGCCGGAAGACGATCAGGATTCCGAGCACGAAGAAGATCCGGCGCCGGATGTCCGGCGCGCGGAACGCGTTCAGCAGCGACTCGAACATCGAGGATCAGGCCCCGTCGCCGGGTGTAGCGTCCGGGGCGCCCGCGCGCCGGTCCGGCTCGTCAACGGCGGCCCCCGCCGTGTCGTCGTCGGCGTTCGCCTCGGCTTCCGCCGGGGCATCGGTGGCACCCGCCGGCGCCGATCGAGCCGCGCCCGCGACGGCCTTTCCCGTCCCGAGCGCTCGCGTCGGCTGCGTCGGAACCTCCAGCACGTTGACCGAGCCGCCGGCCGCCTCGATCTTCTCGCGGGCGCTGCCGGTGAAGGCGTCGGCCACGACGAAGAGCGCGGTCGACAGCTCGCCGCCGCCGAGGATCTTGAGCGGCTTGTTGAGCGTGCGGACGAGGCCGGCGTCCTTGAGCAGCTCCTGGTTGATCGTGGGCGGGCCCTTGGAGGCCTTCCCGCCATGCGCGTCGCGAGCGCCGAGCCGGCCCGCGGCGACTAGGCGGGCGATGTCACCCAGGTTGACCACCTCGAACTGGATCTTGAACCGGTTCTTGAAGCCGCGCAGCTTGGGGATCCGCATGTGCAGCGGCGTCTGGCCACCTTCGAACCAGGGCGGGATCGAGCCGCCCGCGCGGGCCTTCTGGCCCTTCGTGCCGCGGCCCGCCGTCTTGCCCTTGCCGGCGGCGATGCCGCGGCCGACCCGGGTTCGGGCCGTGCGGGACCCCTCGGCGGGGCGGAGATCGTGGAGCTTCATGCCTTCTCCTCGGGCGTCGACGCCCGTCGCCCCTTCGGCGCGGCGTCCGGCAGCTCCTCGACGGAGACGAGGAAGCGCACCTGGCGGACCATGCCCCGGGTCGCGACGTTGTCGGTCACCTCGACCGTGTGGCCGATGCGCTTCAGGCCGAGCGCCCGGATCGTCGCCCGGTTGCGGGCGATATGGCTGATCGTGCTCTTGACCTGCGTGACCCGAAGCTTACCGGCCATTGCCGAGCTCCCCGGTGGCGGCCGTCGGCTGGCCCGGGATGCGGATCCGGACCGTGACGCCACGCTGGGCGCTGACCTCCTCCGCCGAGCGGAGCGATCGGAGCGCCTCGATCGTGGCCCGGGTCACGTTGACCGGGTTGGTCGAGCCGTGGACCTTGGCCAGGATGTCCCGGATGCCGGCCGCCTCGACGACGGCGCGGACCGGACCGCCGGCGATGACGCCCGTACCCTGGGACGCGGGCTTGAGCATCACCCGGCTGGCCGAGAAGATCTGGCGGACCTCATGCGGGATCGTGGTCCCGACCATCGGCACGCGGATCAGGTTCTTCTTGGCGTCCTCGACGCCCTTCCGGATCGACTCGGGCACCTCGCCGGCCTTGCCGAGCCCGGCACCCACGTGGCCCTGCCCGTCGCCGACGACGATGACCGCGCTGAAGCTGAAGCGGCGGCCGCCGCGGACCACCTTGGCCACGCGGTTGATCTGGACGACGCGCTCCTCGAGCGCGAGCTTGCTGGGGTCGATCTTCGCCATTTCGGCTCCTCTCGATCAGAAGTCCAGGCCGGCTTCGCGGGCGCCGTCGGCGAGCGACTTGATCCGCCCGTGATACCGGAACCCGGCCCGATCGAAGACAACACGCTCGACGCCGGCGGCCCTGGCCCGCTCGGCGACGAGCCGGCCCACGACCCTGGCCTCCTCGGCCTTCGCCCCGTCGGAGCCGCGAAGCTCCTTCTCCCGGGTCGAGGCCGCGGCGACCGTCCGGCCGGACGCATCGTCGATGACCTGTGCATAGATGTGGTTGAGGCTGCGGAAGACCGCGAGTCGCGGCCGCGAGCCGGTCCCCTCCAGGTGGAGGCGGATCCGCTCGTGGCGCTTGCGTCTCGCGGCGCCGCGGCTGGCGACCTGCGTCATGCTCCCTCGATTCCTACTTCTTGCCGCCGATCTTGCCGGCCTTGCCGGCCTTGCGGCGGACGCGCTCTCCGGCGTACTTGACGCCCTTGCCCTTGTACGGCTCCGGCTTGCGGGTCGAGCGGACACGGGCGGCGATCTGGCCGACCAGCTCCTTGTCGATACCGACGACGGCGAGGCGGGTCGGGTTCTCGAGCTCGAAGCTGATGCCGGCCGGCGGGTCGATCTCGACCGGGTGGCTGTAGCCCAGGTTGAGCTGCAGCTTGCGACCGACGAGCGCCGCGCGATAGCCGACGCCCGTGATCTCGAGCCCCTTGCGGTAGCCGGAGGTGACGCCCACGACCATGTTGTTGACCAGCGTCCTGGTCAGGCCGTGAAGCTGCTTGTGGTGCTTCTGCTCCGTGGGCCGGGTGACGACCAGCGTGCTGTCCTCGCGACTGACGTTCATGTCCGGATGGAGCTCCCGGCTGAGCTCACCCTTGGGGCCCTTGACCGTCACGCGCCGGCCGTCGATGGCGACGTCGACCCCGGACGGCACGGCGATGGGCAGGCGACCGATGCGTGACATGGCGGCCTACCAGACGTAGGCCAGGACTTCACCACCGAGCTCGGCCTTGCGGGCCTGGGCGCCGGTCATGATCCCCTGGCTGGTGCTGACGATGACGATGCCGAGGCCGCCGAGCACCCGCGGGATGTCCGTCTTGCGGGCATAGACCCGGAGGCCCGGCTTGCTGATCCGCTTGAGGCCGGAAACCACCGGGGCCTTGCCGTCGACGTACTTGAGCGTGATGCGCAGCACGTTCGCCGGCCCCTGGCGCTCCTCGGCCACGTCGGCGATGAAGCCCTCCTCCTTGAGGATCCGGGCGATCTGGCGCTTCGTCCGGGACGCGGGGACGACCACCTCGGTGTGGCGCGCGCGCGATGCGTTCCGGACGCGCGTCAGCATGTCGGCGATCGGATCGGAGATGTTCATGAGCGTCCCTACCAGCTCGACTTCGTGACGCCCGGCAGCTGGCCCTGGAGCGCGCGCTCCCGGAAGCAGATGCGGCAGAGCGCGAACCGGCGCATGTAGCCGCGCGGCCGGCCGCACACGATGCAGCGGTTGTAGCCCTGCACCTTGTGCTGCGGTGGCCGCTTGGCCTTGGCGATCATCGATTTCTTGGCCATTGGTCTCCTCCCCGCGCCTACGAGGCGAAGGGCATGCCGAGGAGTTCGAGCAGGCGCTTCGACTCCTCGTCGGTCTTCGCCGTCGTCACGATGCTGATCTCCAGCCCGCGGAGACGGTCCACCCGGTCGTACTCGATCTCCGGGAAGGCGAGCTGCTCCCGGAGACCCAGCGTGTAGTTGCCCCGCCCGTCGAACGAGCGACCGGGCACGCCGCGGAAGTCGCGGATGCGCGGCAGGGCCATCGTCGTCATGCGGTCGAGGAAGTCCCACATCCGCTCGCCGCGGAGGGTCACCTTGGCGCCGATCGAGTTGCCCGCTCGGACGCGGAACTGGGCGATCGACTTCTTGGCCTTGGTCACGATCGGCCGCTGCCCGGTGATCGTCGTGAGATCCCCGAGCGCGGCGTCGAGCGCCTTGGCGTTGCTGAGCGCCTCGCCGAGGCCGATGTTGACGACGATCTTGTCCAGCCGCGGAACCTGCATCGGGTTGCCGTAGTCGAACTGCTTCTGGAGCGCCGGAACGACCTCCGCCCGGTAGCGCTCCTCGAGGCGGGCGGTCATCGCACGGCCTCCAGGGCCTCGCCGCAGTGGCGGCAGACCCGCACCCGGCGGCCGTTGTCGAGCGTCTGGTGGGCGAGCCGGGTCGGCCGGCCGCACTTGGGGCAAACGAGCATCACCTTGCCGGCTGCCATCGGCTGGGCGATGTCGAGGATCCCGCCCTGCTGCACCTTGGGCATGCGGTCCGTCGTGCCCGAGCTCTGGCGGGGCTTGGTGTGCCGCTTGGCGATGTTCACGCCCTCGACGACGATCGTCGTGGCGCTGCTGCCGGCGCTGCGCCGGTAGACGCTGCGCGACGCCGATGGAGCCGCGCTGCCGCGGATCACCCGCTCCACGACGCCGCGCTTGCCGGCGTCCTTGCCGGCCAGCACGACGACGGTGTCGCCCTTCCGGATCTCGGGCACCTTGGTCGCGCGCTGCGGCTGGATCTGGCGCGCCATCAGAGCACCTCCGGCGCGAGTGACACGATCTTCATGTAATTCCGATCACGGAGCTCACGGGCGACCGGTCCGAAGATCCGGGTGCCGCGCGGGTTGCCCTGGTTGTTGATGAGCACGGCCGCGTTCTCGTCGAAGCGGATATAGCTGCCGTCCGGCCGTCCGTATTCCTTGGCCGTCCGAACGATGACCGCCCGGACCACGTCGCCCTTCTTGACGGCGGCGTTCGGGATCGCCTGCTTGACGCTGGCAATGATCACGTCGCCGACGCCGGCGCTGGTCTTGAGCGACCGGCCCATGATCCGGATGCACTGGATCGTCCGGGCGCCCGTGTTGTCGGCGACCTTCAGACGGGACTCCGGCTGGATCACGCGGATGCTCCCTCGGGGCTGGCGAGCGGGGCGGCGGCCTCGTCCTCGACCGCCTCGTCACGGCGCCGGCCCGGGTGGGCGGAGGCGTGGATGGCCTCCGACGTGGCGGCCTCCTCGGCAACGATGTCCGACGCCGGGGAATGATCGCCGGCGCGCTCCACGACGGCGAGCATGCGCCAGCGCTTCGTGGCCGACAGCGGCCGCGATTCCTCGATCAGGACGGTGTCCCCGACGCGCGCCTCGTTGCCTTCGTCGTGGGCCTTGAACCTGGTGGTCAAGCGGATGACCCGCTTGTAGAGCCGGTGGCGCGTCAGGCGCTCGACGGAGACGACGATCGTCTTGTCCATCTTGTCGCTGACGACGCGGCCGACCTTCGTCTTCCGCTTGCCCTGCACGGGTGTGGTCACCTCAGTCATCGCACGTCCCCTCACGCCGAGCGAGCGCGCTCGGTGGCACGCTCCCGCTGGACGGTCAGGATCCGCGCGATGGAACGTCGCGTCTGGGAGATCGAGCTGTAGTCCTTCAGCTGGCGAGTCGAGAGCGCGAAGCGGGCCTGCCACAGGTCCTGCTTCGCATCCTTGAGCGCGTCCTCGAGCTCGGAGTCGGAGAGCGCTCGGGCCTTATCGATGTCCATCGGTCGCCTCCGTCACGTTGTCGCGGACGACCACCCGGGTGGCCACCGGCAGCTTGTGGCTGGCGAGGCGCATCGCCTCGACCGCCTCGGCATGGCCGACGCCCGCCATCTCGAACAAGATCCGGCCGGGCTTGACGACCGCGACCCAGTGATCCGGTGCACCCTTGCCGGAGCCCATCCGGGTCTCCGCCGGCTTCTTCGTCGCCGGCTTGTCCGGAAAGATCCGGATCCAGATCTTGCCGCCGCGCTTGACCGAGCGGGTCATGGCGCGTCGGGCGGCCTCGATCTGGCGGCTGGTGATCCAGGCCGGCTCCTGGGTGGCCAGCCCGTACTCGCCGAAGGCCACGGTGTGACCGCCCTTCGCCAGCCCGGACATGCGGCCGCGCATCACCTTGCGATGCTTGACGCGTCGCGGCATGAGCATCGGTCAGACCCCCCCAGCCGTGGCCGGCGTGGGAATCGCGTCGCGCGCGGGCGTCCGGATCGGCGCGATGTCGCCCCGGTAGATCCAGACCTTGACGCCGATCCGGCCGTAGGTCGTGTGGGCGTGGACCTGCCCGTAGCTGATGTCTGCGCGGAGGGTGCCGAGCGGGATGCGACCCTCGCGGTCCCACTCGCGGCGGCCCATCTCCGAGCCGCCGAGGCGCCCGGCGACGGCGATCCGGACGCCCTTGGCGCCGGCCTTCATCGAGCGCTGGATGGACTGCTTCATCGCCTTCTTGAACGCGATCCGGCGGGTCAGCTGCTGGGCGATGTTGGCAGCGACGAGCTGGGCGTCGAGCTCCGGCTGACGGATCTCCTTGATCTCGAGCTTGACCTTGCGCCGGGTCATGGCGCCGATCTGCTGGCGCAGGACCTCGACGTTCTGGCCGCCCTTGCCGATCACGATCCCGGGCTTGGCCGTGTGGACCGTGACGGTCACGTGGTTGATCCCGCGCTCGATCTCGACCTGGCTGACGCTCGCGTTGGCGAGACGCTTGTCGACCAGGCGGCGGATGCCGATGTCCTCCTTGAGGAGATCGGTGTAGTCCTTGTCTGCGTACCACTTGGCGGTCCAGGTGCGCGACACACCCAGGCGGAAGCCGTACGGATGGACCTTGTGTCCCATGTCAGGCCTCCCGGTCCGCGACAACGATGGTGATGTGGGTCATTGGCTTGTGGATCGGAAACGCTCGCCCCTGCGCGCGCGGCTTGAAGCGCTTGATGGTCGGTCCCTCGTCAGCGATCGCGTCTGCGATCACCAGCTCCTCGACCGACAGATTGTGGTTGTTCTCGGCGTTGGCGGCCGCGCTCTTCAGCACGCGCGCGACGTCGCGCGCGGCAGCCTGCGGCATGAAGCGCAGGAGGGCGGTCGCCTCCTCGACTCGCTTGCCCTTGATCGCCGTCGTGATGAGACGGGTCTTCCGGGTGGAGCCGCGGAGATACCTGGCGGTGGCGGAGACACGCACGTTCGGGGCCTCTACTTCAGCGACGTCGACCGCTCGGTGTGCCTGCCGTGCCCGCGGTAGTTGCGGGTGGGGGCAAACTCGCCGAGGCGGTGGCCGACCATGTTCTCGGTCACGTAGACCGGGATGTGCTTCTTGCCGTTGTAGACCGCGACCGTGTGGCCGATGAACGTCGGGAAGATCACCGACGCGCGCGACCAGGTTTTCACGACGCGCTTCTCGTTGCGCTTGTTCATCGTCTCGATCCGGCCCAGCAGCCGGGCCTCGATGAACGGGCCTTTCTTGATGCTTCGGGACATCGTCCTCTACCTCCCCGCTACTTCCGGTGCCGCGAGCGGACGATCAGCCGTCCGGTCGTCTTCGACCGTCGGGTGCGGTAGCCCATGGCGGGCTTGCCCCACGGCGTCTTGGGCGGCATCCCCGTCGGGGACTTGCCCTCGCCGCCGCCGTGCGGATGGTCGCGCGGGTTCATGACCACGCCCCGGACCTCGGGCCGGCGGCCCATGTGCCGGGCCCGGCCGGCCTTGCCGAGGTTCTGGTTCTCGTGATCGAGGTTGCTCACCTGGCCGATGGTGGCCATGCAGCGCAGCGGCACCCGCCGCATCTCCCCGGACGGCAGCCGCACCGTTGCGTGATCGCCCTCCTTGGCGAGCACCTGGGCCGACGTGCCGGCGGACCGGACGATCTGGCCGCCCTTGCCCGGCACGAGCTCGATGTTGTGGATGGTGGTTCCGAGCGGGATGTTGGCCAGCGGCAGCGCGTTGCCGAGGCGGGCCTCCGCATCCGGCCCGGCGACGACCACGTCGCCGACCTTCAAGCCGTTGGGCAGGAGCATGTAACGCTTCTCGCCGTCGCGATAGTGGAGCAGGCCGATGCGCGCAGAGCGGTTCGGGTCGTACTCGATCGTCGCCAGGCGAGCCGGCACGGTCAGCTTGTCGCGCTTGAAGTCGATTCGCCGATAGTGCTGCTTCTCGCCGCCCCCGCGATGACGCACGGTCAGCCGGCCGGCGTTGTTCCGGCCGGAGCCGCGCTTCTGCGGCTCGAGGAGCGGCTTGTAGGGCTCCCTGGTGGTGATCTCCTCGAAGGTCGGGCGGGTCATCTGCCGCATCCCCGGGGAGGTCGCCTTGTAGCTGCGCAGCGGCATCTCTACACCCCCTCGAAGAATTCGATCTTCTGACCCGGGGCCAGGGTCACGATGGCCTTGCGCCAGGGCGTCGTGAAGCCACTGATCCGGCCGCGGCGCGTTCCCCGTCGCTTCTCCTTGGCCTTGGTGGTCAGGACGTTGACCCCGACGACGGTGACCTTCTCGGTGCGGTAGAGCTCTTCGACGGCCGCCTTGATCTGGATCTTGTTGGCCTTCTCGTGGACGGCGAAGGTGTACTTGCCCCGCCCGGACTCGTCGATCGACTTCTCGCTGATCACGGGGCGGAGGATGATCTCGGGCGCGGTCAGGGCGCTCACGCGGGCACCTCCACGGGCGGGGCGGCCGGCTGACGATCGCCGTACACCTCGTCCATCCGGGCGAGCGCCGGCTGCTCGATGAGCACGACGTCCGCCCGCAGGAGGTCGACCACGTTGAGCGAGTCGGCCAGGATCACTTCGACGGTCGCCAGGTTGCGAGCCGAGAGACGCAGGTGCTCGTCGACCGCCGGAGCGATCACGAGAACGCGACCCTTGGCGGCGAGTGCGTCGAGGATGCCGACGAAGTCGCGGGTGCGGGGCGAATCGAGGCCGAAGGCGTCGACGATCCGGATGGCCTGGTCGTCAAGCTTGGCGGTCAGCGCGCCGCGCAGCGCCAGCCGCTTCATCTTCTGCGGCAGCCGCTGCTCGTACGACCGCGGATGCGGCCCGAAGACAGCACCGCCGCCACGATAGTGAGGCGCGGTTCGCGAGCCCTGGCGGGCGCGCCCCGTGCCCTTCTGGCGATATGGCTTCTTGCCGCCGCCGCGGACCTCGCCGCGGGTCAGGGTGTCGTGGGTGCCGGTCCGCCGCCCGGCCAGCTGGGCCGTCACCACCTGGTGGAGCACGGCCTCGTTGACGGGCGCGGCGAAGAGCGCATCGCTGAGCTCCACGCTGCCGATGTCCTTGCCCGCTCGGTCGTAGAGGGTTGTCTGCGGCATCGTCAGGCCTTCTTCACGAGGATCAGCGAGCCGCGCGCGCCCGGCAGCGACCCTTTCACCAGGAGGAGGTTGCGGTCCGGGTCAGCGCGCACGACGCGCAGCTTCTTGGTCGTGACCCGCTCGTCGCCCATGTGACCGGCCATCTTGAGGCCCTTGTAGACGCGGCCAGGCGTGGTGCCGGGGCCGATCGAGCCGGGCGCGCGATGGTGGTCCGAGCCGTGCGTCTTGGGTCCGCGATGGAAGTTGTGGCGCTTGATGTGGCCGGCAAAGCCCTTGCCTTTCGAAACGCCGGTGACGTCGACGAGGTCGCCCGCGGCGAACAGGTCGCCCAGCGCGACCGTCTGGCCGATCGTGTAGTCGTCGACGCTGTCGACCCGGAACTCCCGCAGGGTGCCGGGTCGTCCGGCCTCCTTCGGCAGATCCTTGAGCTGGCCCGCGACGGGCCTGGTCAGCTTGCGCCGCTGTGGCTCCGCACCCAGCTGCACGGCCGTGTAGCCGTCGCGGTCCGGGGTCCTCAGGCGCGTGACGGTATTGGGCTGGATGGCCAGCACGGACACGCCAACCATGGTGCCGTCGTCCTGGAACACCTGGGTCATGCCGACCTTGCGCCCGATCAGTCCAATGCTCATCGCGTCACATCTTGATCTCGATGTCGACGCCAGCCGCCAGGCTGAGTCGCATCAGGGCGTCGACCGTCTTCGACGAGGGATCCAGGATGTCGATCAGCCGCTTGTGGGTGCGGATCTCGAACTGCTCCCGGCTGTCCTTGTCGATGAACGGAGAGCGCAGGACGGTAAATTTCTCGATCCGGGTGGGCAGCGGAACCGGACCGGCGACGTCCGCGCCGGTCCGCTGGGCCGTCTCGACGATCTGGGCCGCCGACTGGTCGAGCAGTCGGTGGTCGTAGGCCTTGAGGCGGATCCTGATCCGCTGCTTCGCCATCGCGCTACTCGGTGATCGTGGTGATGGCGCCGGCGCCGACGGTCCGGCCACCCTCGCGGATGGCGAAGCGCTGGCCGACCTCGAGGGCGATCGGGGTGATCAGCTCGACGGTCATCTCGACG
>JACDAV010000031.1 GCA_013695255.1 Chloroflexota bacterium | reverse complement strand
AGCCCGCCGCGTCGGACGTCCCGGCAGGTGCCGGTGCGGCCGCGAACGCCGGCCACGACCCGCTTACGGAACGGGTCGTCGAGAGCCGGGTCCTCCACCGGGGCCGGTACCTGGAGTTCCGGTCCCTGACCGTCGAGCGTGCCGACGGTTCGCGTGCCACCCGCGACATCGTGGGCCACCCGGGCGCGGTGGCGATCGTCGCCCTCGATGACGACGGGCGGGTGCTGCTCGTCCGCCAGTTCCGCGTCGCCGCCGAGCAGGCCCTCCTCGAGATCCCGGCCGGCACGCTCGACGTGGACGCGGCCACGGGCACGGTCGAGGACCCGGACCTGGCCGCGGCCAGGGAGCTCGAGGAGGAGACCGGCTACCGGGCCGGCCGGCTCGAGCGGCTCGGTGCCTTCTGGACGGCGCCCGGGTTCGCGACCGAGCGGATGACGCTCTATCTCGCCACCGACCTGCGACCGGCCGATGGCGATCGCCTCGGCCCCGACGAGGACGAGCATCTCGAGCTGTCGCGCCTGCCCTGGCGCGAGGCCGTCGCAGCCGCCGAGCGAGGAGAGATCGGCGACGCCAAGTCGATCGTGGGGCTCTTCTGGCTGGCGCGACGACAGGAGCGGCGGGAGTCCGGCGACACGAGCTCCGCCGGCGCTGGCGAGCCGGTCGTCTACTCCCCGGCCGAGGGCCCCAGCCGGTCGAGCGCTCCCCGGTAGAGCCGTGTGGTGGGGCTCAGCGCGACGGCCAGCCGGAGGTGCGTGCGCGCCTCGACCGGCCGGCCGAGCTGCTTGAGACTCTGGCCCAGCGCGAAGTGGGCGTAGTGGGCCGAGGGATCGAGCTCGAGCAGGATCTCGAAGGTCCGCTTGGAGTTGTCGTGCTGGCCGCTGTTGTAGTACGCCCGCCCCAGCGCCTCGAGAATGGAGCCCTTGCCCGGCTCGAGCCGGGCGGCGCGCTCGAGCACGATCGCGGCCTGCGCGTTGTGTCGCCTGCGCATCAGCTCGTGGCCGCGCTGGAGCAGCGCATAGGCGCTCTCGTGGTCCCTCGTGTCGGGCGGCTCGTCGGGTTGGCGGGCGTGCATGGCGCCATGCTGGCATGGATCGAGCGGGCTCGCCGACGGCCGCCCAGCACGGGGTGCCCGGTTGCCGGGGCGTCGGGCCCCGCCTTCATCCGCCCGGGGCGCCGCTCCAGGCATCGAGGTCGACGGGCTTGAGTCGAGGGCTCACGGTCACCCCCGGGATCCGGCCGCGCTTGGCGATCGGCCGGCCGTCGATCTCCTTGATGTCGCCGGTGAAGTCGATCGGCGTCGCGCCGCTGATGTGCGAGCCCACCGCAAACGAGTCGACCGGTGCGCCCGCCTCCTTGAAGTAGCGGATCCGGTCCGGGTTCAGGCCGCCGGACACGACGATCCTGACGTGGCCGAAACCGGCCTGATCCAGCCGCGCGCGGACCTCGTGGACGAGGTCGGCCGTGACCCGGCCGCGCTCGGCCGGCGTATCTAGCCGGATCCCGTACAGCCGGTCGCCGAGGGCATGGGCGACCCGGAGCGCCTCCTCCGCCTCGTCCCTGAACGTGTCGACGAGGACGATCCGGGGCACCTCCGGGCCGAAGCCCCGGTCGAACGCGAGCGCCGCCTCGACCGTGTCGCCGAAGATCATCACCAGCGAGTGGGGCATCGTGCCGGTTGGCGCAAGACCGGCCAGCCGGGCGCCAGCCGGCGTGGACGCACCAACGCAGCCGCCGACGATCGCCGCGTAGTCGAGCACGTCGGTGATGTCCGGATGGACGTGTCGGGCGCCGAACGAGATGATCGGTTGCGGCGCGGCCGCCTCGACGCATTCGCGGGCAGCGGTGGCCCAGCCGGTCGACTGGGCGAGCATGCCCAGGATCGCCGTCTCGTACAGCCCGAAGGACCGGTACCGGGCCCGGATGCGGAGCACGATCTCCTTCGGCTCGATCGTGTCACCGTCGTCGAGCGCCTCCACGGCGGTCTCGGTTCGATCGCAGCCGGCGAGCACATGACCGATGAGGTTCTTGGCCTCGTCGATGCCGCACAGGACGGCCGCACGCCGGCCGAACACCTCCATCGTGACGAGCGGATCGAGCCCCTCCCGCTCGAGGACGTGCTCGGCGCGGGCGAAATAGACGTCCGCCGACTCGCCGGACATGATCTCTGGCGATGGGCGGCTCCGCGGGATCCGCATCAGGGGTGGCCGCCCGACGCCGCGTCGCCGGCCACCGGCGGCTCCAACGGCGTGGCTGCCGGCTGCACCGCCGCCCGCCCCCGGCGGCGGCCGCGCCAGGTGGACACGAGGAGCAGGATCCCGAGCAGGATCAGCAGGGCCACGCCGATCCCCACCAGCAGCCGGTTGCGACCGATCTCCCAGCTGCCCTGCCAGATCGCCTGGGCGCCGATCGCGTCGCGCGCCGCCCGCTCCAGCTCGCCGGCGGCGAAGGCCTCCCTCGCAGCCGCCAGCCGGACGTCCGGGGTCTCGCCGAGCAGCCCGAGCTGCTGGAGCGCGTCGGGCGAGGTGGGCCGTGCTGCCGCCGCTCCGGCAAGGATCTCGATGGTGGCCTGCTCGGCTTCGGCCTCGGCGTGGGCGGCCTGCGCCCCGGCCGGGCTCTCGAACACGGTCTCGAGCCGGGCGGGCAGCCGGAGACCCGCCGCCTCGGCTGCTGACTCGAGCTCGGCGCGACGGTCGAGCACGGACTCGACGTCGTCGAGCAGCGCCGTCGCGGTGTCGAACTCCCAGGCTCGCAGCGCCGCCCGAACGGGGGCCGGGAGTTCCCAGCGGCCGGCCGCCCGGACCGCCGCCTCGTAGCGCCGGCGTGCCTCGCCCCGCTCGGCGAGCAGGCCGACCTCCTCGTCGCGGACCACCCATTCGCGCCACAGGTCGTGATACGGCTGGCCGGTGCGCTCCTCGAGCAGGTCGAGCAGCCCGCGCCAGTCGACCGGGGCGTCGGAGCGCTCGGGCGGTCGGGTGGCCGCCGGGTCCACGGCCGGCGCCTGGTAGGCCGTTTCGCCGTCGGCGACCGCCTGCCAGACCCGGCGCAGGCCATCGTGGCCGGCGCGGTCCGCGAGCTCGCGCGCGAGCACGACCGAGGCCGCGTAGCCGTAGTCGTCGAGCGTGGGATCGCCACCGGCGGCCGTCCAGGCATTGAGCGGGAAGGCGGACGTGCGCAGCTCGTCCGTCAGCTCCGCGGCGGCGACGGTCTCGCCCAGCTCCTCGCCTGCCTGTTCGGCGTAGTGGGAGGCGAACGCCTCGTTGGCCCATCGATCGGCCAGGAGACCGCCGTTGAACCAGACGTGGGCCGCCTCGTGCAGGATGACGAATGCGCCGGCGTGGTAGGCGACGTCGATCCGGCCCTCGCGCGGGTCGAAGAGCCCGGCGAACCCGCCCGTGGTCCGGCTCACCGCCTCCTGGACGACGAGCGGGTCCTCGCGATCCCACGGCAGGCCGATCAGCGTCTGGAGCGCCGGCAGCCCGCGCCCGAACAGATCAGTCACCCGGTCCTTCCAGTCGGGGTCGTCCGGCCAGGACCGGATCGTGATCGTGGCCTCCCGGCCGCCGATCCGGGCGACGAGCTCCGATTCGGCGTAGTCCGCCTCGCGGTCGGCGACGAGGTAGGCGAAGAACGAGAGCGGGTCGTCCAGCTTGCCGGTCCTGACGATCGTCCGACCGCTGTCGTCCACCTTCGGCTCCGGGACCTCGCCGGCCTCCACCTGGACCGCAAAGCCCTTCGGGAAGACGACGGTCACGGTGCTGCCGGGCGTCTCCTCGGACGCGTAGGCCCAGACCGGGAAGGCGACGAGGGCCGTCCCCACCCGGATCGTGCGCGTTGCCTCGCCCCCCGCGTCGGCCAGCTCGAAGGTCAGCTGGAAGCGCGCGTTCCGGCCGGCGTTGATCCGCTGTCCGAAGGTCAGGGCGAGGATCTGGTAGCCGGTGCGGTTCTGCGAGACCCGGACGCTCGGGGAGCCGGTCGGCGAGGTGAGCTTGAAGCCGGTCGCCCCCGGCGGCACGGCGAGGAACGCGCGGTCGAAGTAGTAGCGCCGGGTCGCGGTGTTCTCGAGGCGGTTGGTGGCGAGCAGGTTGACCGTGACCCGAACGCGCTTCTCCTCGGGCTCGACGTCGTAGCGGGCGTTCGAGACGATGGTCAGGTCCGGCGTGGCGGCCCGCGCCTGCGGGACGGCGGGCGGCGCAAGGAGCAGCCCCAGGGCCACGACGGCCGCGAGCGCGGCCAGCAGGGCGCGGCGCGGCGCAGACCATCCCGGCCGGGTCACGATTCGAGCAGCTCCGGGAGGCGGTCCGCGTACCGATCCAGCAGCGCCGCGTGTCGGGACGGACGATCGCCGTAGCCCGCCGGTCGCCGACCACCCAGCCACAGCCAGGCAGCCGACTCGTCGAGGAGCCGGTCGCTGACCGCGAGGAGGCGGGCGAGCGCCAGCCCGAGCGCGTCCGCGTCGGCGGCCGCGGGGGCCGGCAGCTCGGTGGTCAGGATCGGGCGCTCGTCCTCACCGACCGCGAACTTGACGAACGGCAGCTCGTCGTTCCAGCGCAGCAGCTTGCGATAGGACTTGCGGAACATGTCGTTGATCGGCGGCGCGTAGTGCGCCCAGCAGATGAGGCCGAGCGCGGGGTCCAGGATCAGCGTGACGCGGAGGTCGAAGCGGCGCCGGCCGTCGAGCACGAGATCCCAGGCGACGGCGCCCTCGCGATCGGCCCGCTCGAGCGGCTCGATCCCCAGCTCGTCCAGCCAGCGCTCCACGTCCGCCGGGCGCGGCCCGACGGCCACGCTCGTGGGGGATGCCATGGGCGGCAGTCTAGCCGGACGGCGGGATCTGCCGCGAGCGGTGACGGGCCGCTCGGTGGCTGCCGCCCGGCCGGCGCCGGTCCGGGGGCGTCAGCCGGCCGGCCGGATGACCGCCTTGTCCGCTCCGCCCGGGCCGGTCGTGGTCGGCCGGATCGTCTGGCTGCTCGACGCCGCGGCCAGCGGCTCCGGACTCCGAGAATCGCGTCGCGGCCCGTCGACGGAGCTGCCGTTCCGGATCACGCGGCTGGTGAAGTCCCCGGCGCGAACGTCACCGCCGATCCGGCAGTTGCGCCCGATCCGCGTGCCGCGCGGGATCACCGTGCGCTTGCCGACGACCGTGATCCCGGTGTTGAGCCGGCCGGGCTCCTCGCGATTGGGCGTGTCGAAGTCGTCGCCGTCACCCACGATGGCACCCGGCCCCACGACCACCTCCTTGTCGAGGATCGCGCGATCGACGACGGCGCCCGACCGGATCACGGCGTCGAACATCACGATCGAGTCGCGGACCACGGCCCCCACGTCGACCCGAACGCCGGGCGAGAGGACGCTGTTCACGACCGTCCCGTTGATCACGCAGCCGTGCGAGATGAGGCTGCGGTGCACCTGGGCCGTCGGCCCGACCTTCGCCGGCGCGCGCTCCTCGGACCGGGTGTGGATGAGCCAGTCCTTGTCATAGAGGTCCAGCTCCGGCTGGTCCGCGACCAGCGCCATGTTGGCCTCCCAGTAGGACTGGATCGTGCCGACGTCCTGCCAGTAGCCGTCGAACTGGTACCCGAACACGCGCGCCCCGGCGTCGAGCATGGCCGGGATGACGTGCCGCCCGAAGTCGTGCCGATCCTCGCCCAGCCACTTGCGCAAAGCTCGCTTCGAGAAGACGTAGACGCCCATCGAGGCGAGGTCGCTCTTCGGCTGCTTCGGCTTCTCCTGCCAGTCGACGATGCGACCGCCGTCGTCGACCGCCAGGACGCCCATCCGCGACGCCTCCGCGAGCGGCACCCGCCGGACCGCGATCGTGACGTCCGCCCGGTGCCGGCGATGGGCGGTGAGGAACCGCTGGTAGTCCATCTTGTAGATGTGATCGCCGGCCAGCACGAGCACGGCGTCGTCCGCGTTGTGCTCGATGACGTTGAGGTTCTGGAGCACGGCGTCCGCCGTCCCGCGATACCACTCGGCCACGCGCCCGCGAGCGATGTACGGCTGGAGGAGACGGACGCCGCCGCGGCTCCGATCGAGGTCCCATGGCCGGCCGAGGCCGATGTGATCGTTCAGGCTGCGCGGGTTGTACTGGGTCAGGACGACCACGTTGGTGATGTCCGAGTTGACGCAGTTCGACAGGGTGAAGTCGATGATCCGGTACTTGCCACCGAACGGCACGGCGGGCTTGGCGCGGACCGACGAGAGGATCGACAGCCGCTCGCCCTCGCCACCCGCCAGGATGACCGCCATCGT
>JACDAV010000029.1 GCA_013695255.1 Chloroflexota bacterium | reverse complement strand
GCTTCCTCGGCCGCGGCATCCAGGCCGGTGAGCTCGAAGATGCGCCAGTGCCGCAGAACCGGCAGGAGAACCTCGTCGCGGTGGACGCGCAGGTCGTAGATGCCAGCCTTGGCCATCTGCGCGGCCTTGCGGACGAAGCCGGGGATGCCGGCGCCCGGCATCTGGAAGTCGACGACCTCGTCGACGATCGCCCGGACGGCGGCGGACGGCTGGAGCTTGATCGCCGCCGACAGGATGTCCCGGTAGAAGACCATGTGGAGATTCTCGTCGGCCGCGATCCGGATCATGATCCTGTCGGCGACCGGATCGTCCGAGTAGCGGCCGGTGTTCCGATGCGCGATCCGGGTCGCGAGCTCCTGGAACGTCACGTAGGCCAGGCCGTGGAGCGTGTCCGGGGAATCGTGGTCGTAGCCCTGCTGGAGCTGGGTCATCCGCCCGCGCTCGAGCATGATCGGGTCGATGTTTCGGGTGACGGTCAGGTAGTCGCGCAGCACGATCGCGTGCCGGCCCTCCTCGGCGGTCCAGCGGCCGACCCAGTTGATCCAGGCCCCGTCGCCGCTGCCGAACATGCCGTGGATCAGGCGGTGATAGCTCGGCAGATTGTCCTCGGTGAGCAGGCCGATCTCGAACGACGTCTGGGCGACCCCGGTGAGCCGCGGCTGATCGGGTGTCCAGGGCTCCTTGTCGAAGTCGCGCCCGAGGCGGTACGGGATGTAGTCGTGGGGGAACCACTCCTGCGCGACGCGGGCATGCCGGTCGTAGAGGCGACCTGCCTCGGGCTCCAGCTCGTGGAGCAGCGCCCGCTCGTCGTAAGGCGCGGCGGAGATCGCCGGTTCAACCTTCTGGGTGGTCATTTGCTATCTCGTTCGTCCTTCGGGAGAGCATAGATGGTGCCCCATCGGGGATGTTCGTGGGTTGACCGCCCCGCCTTCCCCGTTGCAGGTACCGTTCAAGGATGACCACCGAGCTCGATCCGGGGGCGGCCGCCCTGTTCCGCGCTGTGAGCCTCCAGCCTGACGGCCCGGCCCTGCTGGGCCGCCCGATGCGGGCCTCCGGTCCGGGCGTCTATGTCGTGGAGCTTCCCGCAGCCCTGCCCGCGCCCCGGCTCGACGTCGTTCGGATCGGCAAGTGGATCGAAAGCCTGCCGGACCTCCGGCTCGACGGCGAACGCCCGACCGGAAAGGTCCTCGCGACCCGACTGGCCCGCTTCTGGCTGCCCAGCCGGCGCGTGCTGTTCATCGGCGCCGCCGAGACGTCCATCGCCGGGCGCGTGACGGCCCTCGAGCGGCACGTCCTCGGCGAGCGCCGGCCGCACGCCTCGTCGCAGTGGCTCAAGACCCTGCGCGTCGAAGCGCTCCGGGTCTGGTGGGCGCAGACGACCGCCACGGAGGAGTACGAGGACGCCCTGCTGGCCGCCTTCGCCGCGAGCGTCCCGGCCGCGGAGACCGCGGCGCTGCCGGACCCGGCCGTCGTTCTGCCCTGGGCGAACCTTCGCGGCGCTGGCGTTGCCAAACCGCATGGCATCACCGGCGCCGTGCCGCCCGCCGACCCGCAACGGCCCGCGCCACCGACTCGCGTGGTGGAGGTCCCGCCGGGCGACGCCGACGGTGCCCGCGTCGAGTCGCGCGGGAGCGGTTCTGTCCGGCGTGCCGGGGCCTCCGCGAGCGCTGCCCGCCAGCCGCGCGCAGTCCGTGTCACACCGGCGCGATCGGCGGCGCGGGGTCGCCGGGCAGCCGAGCCGGTGCTCCTCTCGGCGGACGGCCTCGCTCGCCTGCAGGCGGAGCACGCCTCGCTGGTGGCGCGTCGGCCGGAGATCGTGGCCCGCATCCGGACCGCCAAGGAGCTGGGCGACCTCAAGGAGAACAGCGACTACACCTCCGCGCGTGAGGAGCAGTCGTTCCTCGAGGGCCGGATCCAGGCGCTGGAGGCGCAGCTCCGGGCGGCGGTCGTGGTCGAGGAGCGCGCGGGCGGCGACCGGGTCATCGTCGGCTCCAGCGTCACCGTCGAGATCGACGGCGAGGAGCGGAGGTTCACGATCGTCGGCACGGCGGAGGCACAGCCGGCGACGGGCAGGATCTCCGACGCGTCGCCGATCGGGCGTGCGCTGCTGGGCCGGGTGGTCGGCGAGCAGGCCGTGGCGACGACGCCCGGCGGCTCCGTGCCGGTCCGGGTCGTCGCGATCGAGTAGGCCCCGACCGCCACGCGTCGCGCATTCGTCACGCGGCGCACCGGGCGGGCAAGGACCGTTCGAGTCCCACCCTCCTAGCGTCGTGTCATGGCACCCTCCAGCGACCTCGGCAACCGGCCGCTTCGCCGCGGACGGTCGACGGCGGTGGTCCATCACGACAGATCCGCTCGCCTGGCGGCGGCGGATCGGCGCATCGGCTGGGTGACCCACGTGCTCGACGACCTGGTCACCGTGCCAGGAACGGGCCGCCGGGTTGGCCTGGAACCGATCGTGGGTCTCATCCCGGGCGCCGGCGACCTCGTCTCGGCGGCCGTCGGCGTGTGGCTGATCGTGGAGGCCACGCGGTTCCGGCTCCCGCCGTCGGTCGTCGGCCGGATGATCCTCAACACCGGACTCGACTTCGTCGTCGGCCTCGTGCCCGTCCTGGGCGACGCGTTCGACTTCGTCTTCAAGTCGAACGCCCGGAACCGCGACCTGTTCCGGCGCTACGCCGCCGATCCCGAGGCGGACACGCGCGAGCATCGGCTCGTGCTGCTTGGCGCGATCGCCATCCTGGTCGGGCTGGCATGGCTGGTTGTCGCCGGCATCGGCTGGCTGCTCGGCTCGGTCGTGCCGGCGGTCTAGCGCCCGGCGCCGCGCCTTGAGCCGCTACGCTCTGTCCACCGCACGAGGACCAACCCGTTGGATGAGCGATCGACCCATCACCGAACGCTGACCGTGTCCGGTCGCGGCCGCGCGTCGCGCCCGCCTGACGAGGCGGAGATCACGCTCGGAGTGGACATCGTCCGCCCCACGGCGACCGAGGCGCGTGACGCCGCGGCGAGCGCCATGAGCCGGGTGATCGCGGCCGTGCTCGACCAGGGCGTCGCAGCGGACGACGCGCGGACGTCCGACCTCAGCCTGGGGCCGGAGATCGAGTACCTGCCGGACGGAACGATGCGGCGGGCGGGGTTCCGCCTCACCAACCGGATCAGCGTCCGCGTGGCCCGACCGGACGAGGTGGCGGCCATCCTCGACGCGGCGCTGGAGGCCGGCGCGACGGCAGTGGAAGCCGTCCGCTTCGGGCTGGCCAACGAACGCGACGCTCGAGGGGCAGCTCTTGCCGCGGCCGTCGAGGACGCCAGGGCCGGCGGCGAGGTCCTCGCCCGCGCGGCCGGCACGACGCTCGGACCCGTGCGATCCATTCGGGAGGGGTCGGACGGCGCCGCGCCGCCCAGCCCTCGCTACGCGGTCATGGAGGCCCGCGCGGCCGACACACCGGTGCTGGCCGGTACGACCGAGACACACGCGTCCGTCCAGGTGACGTGGGACCTCACCGACCCGGTGGGCTGACCCGGTCCCGCGGCCGCGCCGGCGATCAGCCGCCAGGCGCGCCCCACGGCGTGAGGCGCCATGTCTCGTCGGCGATGCGGGCCTGGCCGGACAGGGACGGGTGGAAGAAGTCCAGCGAGCTGATCTGGTCGAGCGTGAACGGCGCGCCGAAGAGCGAGCGGGCCGGATCGCCGGCGAGGTCGTGGCCGCAGGCGACGCTCGCGCTGTCGAGCCGCTCGCAGAGGGCGGTCAGCGTCGCGTTGTAGGCGCGAATCCGGTCCACGACGCCTTCCGTGTCGGCCTCCTCGCCGAGCACGGACTCGCAGACGTCGTACCGGCGGTGCAGGGCCCGCGCCTCGGGGACCTCCGCGACGAGATCGCGGAGCCGGGTGACGTCCGGCACGGACACGACGAGAACGTGGCTGCCGGGCGGCAGGCCGCCGACCAACCGCTCGAGGGCGTCGCGTGCCAGGCTGGCGAAGGCATCCGGATCGGTCGCGGCGGCCAGTGTCGGCGCACAGACGTCGTTGGCTCCCAGCTCGAACGTGACGTAGGCCGTGGTCCCGGCCGGGAGACCGCGGGCCGCCGCCACGATGACCTCGGCCTGCCCTCGAGCCGCCGCGATCGATGCGCCGGGACGAAATGCCTCGGCCGTCTCCGGATCTCCACCGAGCGCCCGGATCCGCTCGAGGTGACTGTCGACGCCGTCGCGCGGGACGTCGCCCACGACCCACGAGTGCTGCGGCTGGACTCCGAACTGCCCGCTGGCATTCACGCCCGCCGAGAGCGAATCGCCGATCGCCCCGATCAGGCCGGGAAGCGGAACGGCCGGCGCCGTCGGCGCGGGCGCGGTGGGCGCGTCCGGGGACGGGCTGGCATCAAGAGCGCGCGGCGAGACGCCGCGGATGGTGGCCGCCGCGCCGCTGAACCGCGGCCCGGCCGCCGCCGGCGCGCTGGGATCGACCGTCATGGCGGGCCCACCGACGAGCGCGGCGAACCCGCCGACGACCAGGGTGACGGCTGTAACGAGCGCCAGCAGCCCCAGGGCGAGTGGTCGGCGGCGACGCATGGCGGTTCAGTGTCCCCGATCCGCAGCGGTTCGTCCGGACCGCCGGCGACGGCTGCGGATGCGTCAGGCGGCCGGGTCCTCGAGCTGGACCTCGATCAGCGGGCTGTGCTGGACCATCGCGTCGACGTCGGTCCGGTTCCAGTTGCGCGCGACCGTCTCGAGGATGGACTGGCGCTCGGCCGGATCGCTCACGATCCGCGCTCTACCGGGCAGGTCCGCCCGCACCGCGGCCTTCAGGTGGAACGTGAGCCGCGGATCCGCCTCGAGATTGTGGATCCAGGCGCGCGTGCGTCGGCTGGCATCCCGGACACGAAGAGCCGGCCCTCGATGTTGTGGAACGCGATCTCGATCCGTCGCGGCGCACCGGACCGCCGCCCCGTGGTGGTGATGTCGATGAGGTGCCCGCGCGAGAGGGCGCGGCGAGTGCGGTCGTCCATGGGGTCGCTCCAGACAGGGTAGTTGCTTCGTCAACGATACATCCGTCGTCAACGACCTGATCCGAACAGACGTTCTATCATCGGCCGATGCGTCCCGAGTATCGCGAGGAGCCGTGCCGGACCGCGCTGAACCGCGTGACGGGCATGCCGTTCCGCTGGTCGCTCAATCCGTATACCGGCTGCGCACA
>JACDAV010000004.1 GCA_013695255.1 Chloroflexota bacterium | reverse complement strand
GGTCGCGTCCCAGATCTGCTGGAAAAGCTCTGACGGCGTGAGCTCCTCGGCACGGGTAGGTTAGGCGATCCGCTCGGCCGTTTCCGGGACCGAGCGAGCGGCGACGAGGACGGCGATCTCGTGGCGCTCCGGCAGGGTCAGCCCGAGACCGTGGCCGCCGGCGATGACGAGGTCCATGACCGCCCAGGCCAGGGTGAGGCAGCTGGTCTCGCCCGGGAAGCGGCCGATGACCTTGGTCCGTCTCCTGACCTCCTCGAGCGAGCGCTCCAACAGGTTCGTCGACCGCAACCTCCTTCGGAGTCGGAGCGGATAGGCGAGGTGGACGGTGAGGGCCACGAGGTCGTCGGCCAGGCAGGCAGCGGCACTCGGGTGCTCACGGCTGAGCTCGCCGACGAGCGTTCGGAGAGCGGTCTCCGCCTCGGCCTGGCTGGGGGCACCGTGAAGCGCCACCCAGTAGGCGGCCCGGACCCGCTCGTGCAACGCGGGCCGCTTCGGCAGCTTGGCCAGGACGTTCCGCAGGCGATGGACGGCGCAGCGCTGGCGGTCGGCGTCGGGCCACAGCTCGCCGATCGCCCGGATGAGCCCGGCTGCCCCGTCGGCGACGACGAGGAGCGGGCTCCGGAGGCCGCGGCTGATGAGACCGCGGCCGAGGTCGAGCCAGTCCTCGACCCGTTCGCGCTGGCCGAGGCTGACGTCGAGCAGCACTCGTTCGCCGTCGACGGTGAAGCCCCAGGCGACGAGGACGCCCTCCTTGGGTCCGTCGGGCCGGACAGGGAGATAGATCGCGTCGAGCATGAGCGCGAGGAGGCGGACGTCGGCCAGGCTCTTGGCCCGGAAGGCCCGATAGCGGTCGCGCAGCTCGCGGCAGATCGTGCTCACCGTCGTGCGGCTGATCTGGCCCAGGCCGGCCTCACGGGCGAGGCTCTCGATATCGCGATCGGAGAGACCCCGGACGTAGGCGCCAATGACGAGCGCCTCGAGCGGTCGGGTCCGGACGATCGCTCGGGTATCCGGGATGATCGAGCTCACGAAGCGCTCGAGGGAGCCCCGGACCTGGGGCATGGCGATCGTCAGCTCGCCCTCGGCGGTCTGGATCCGGCGTGGCCGGTGACCGTTCCGGGATCCGCTGGCCTCGGACGTCCGGGCGTAGCGAGCACGTCCCAGGAAGACCTCCAGCTCGTCCTCGACCGCCCGCTGGAAGATGAGCTGGGCGCCCAGGCGGCCGAGCCGGCTGAGCGCATCTGGGTCGTCGAGCTCGTCGAGGAGCACCCGCTCGATCACTTCTTCGATTCGGGCGCTCGGAGCTATCCTTCGGTCCACGGCGTGGTCTCCTTTGCGAACTTCCTAGGTCCGCTTCGGAGCCTACGCCGTCTTCACTTTTACAGCGGGGTCAGGACGCCACCTCGCCGCGCGCGCGCCGACGAAGTCCGGCATCGGTCCACCCCAGAACGTCTTGAGCCACTCCGGCGGCAGGTCGACCGTGCCGGAAGCCCGTCGGGCGGCGTCGCGAAGGTCCTGGTCCTCAACAAGGTTCCGATCGCCGACACGTGTCGCGGGCAGCCTGCCTTCGCGGATCCATCGTCGGATCGTCCCGGGGCTGCGACCGACTCGTCTTGCTGCCTGCGTGACTGTCAACATGTGGGCTCCGTCGCTCGGTAGCCAAAGGCATCAGCCGACCCGAGGGCGCGACGCGTCGACCGCTCAGCCGAAGTTGCCATCGGGTAGGGCAGCGTATCCGAACGGCCGAGCCAATACGATCGCGCCCACCTGGTGCCGCCACAGAGCAGTCGGACGGAGGCGTTCCCAATCGCAGCTCCCCTCCCCCGGCCGACTCCCGCCGAGCTTGCCGCAGCCGCGGGCCGCGCCATCCCCGACACGATCGCACCGCACCTGGATGTCCTGTTCGTCGGAATCAATCCCGGGCTGTACTCGGGGGCCACGGGTCGCCACTTCGCCCGGCCGGGCAACCGGTTCTGGCCGACGCTCCACCGGGCGGGCTTCACGCCCCGCCAGCTCGCGCCGGACGAGACGCGAGAGCTCCTCGGACTCGGGCTGGGCATCACGAACATCGTCAACCGGACCACGGCCACCGCGGCCGAACTCGGGCGGGACGAGCTCC
>JACDAV010000404.1 GCA_013695255.1 Chloroflexota bacterium | reverse complement strand
GGTCCGCGCAGCAGGAGCTGGGGGTCCCGGTCTCGAGCTGAGCGATCGCGGCGGGCCGCCTCAGCCGACGACGGTTCGGTAGAGCTCCACCGTACGGCGGGCGATCGTCGACCAGGCGAAGTGGTCGACCGCCCGCCGGCGACCGGCAACGCCCATCGCCGCGCGGCGCTCGGGGTCTCGGGTCAGCTCGTTGATCGCGGCCGCGAGGTCGCGCTGGAATCGCTCCGGGTCGCGCGGCTCGACCGACGTCCCTCCGGCCGCCTCGAACGGCACGAGCAGACCGGTCTCGCCCGGCACCACGACCTCGGGGATGCCCCCGACCGCGCTCGCGACGACCGCCGTCTCGCACGCCATGGCCTCGAGGTTGATGATCCCGAACGGCTCGTAGACCGACGGGCAGCAGAACACCGCCGCGTGGCTGTAGAGCTGGCGGACCGTCCGCTTGTCGACCATCTCGGCGATCCACACGATGCTGGGCTGCACGCGCCGGGCGTCGGCGACCGCCGCTTCCATCTCGGCGGCGATCTCCGGCGTGTCCGGGGCGCCGGCACACAGCACCACGCCCACGCCGGGGTCGAGATGGCGGATCGCCCGGACGAGATGGACGATCCCCTTCTGGCGGGTGATCCGGCCGACGAAGAGCACATAGGGGACGCTCCGGTCGATGCCGTAGCGGTCGAGGGAATCGGCCTCGGCGGTCGGCTCGTACTCGTCCGTGTCGATGCCGTTGTGGATGACGTGCACGCGCTCGGCGGGGACGTCGAACAGCCGCAGGACGTCCTCCCGGGTCTCCCGTGAGACGGCGATCACCGCGTCGGCCATCTCGATCGCGGTCCGCTCCACCCAGGCGGAGACGTCGTAGCCGCCGCCCAGCTGCTCGCGCTTCCAGGGCCGGAGCGGCTCGAGCGAGTGCGTCGTCAGCACGAGCGGGATGCCGTGAGCCAGCTTGGCCAGGATCCCACCGAGATGGGCGTACCAGGTGTGGACATGGACCAGGTCGGCCTCGGCCGGTTCGGCCATGAAGCCGAGGTTGCGGCTGAACGCGCCAAGCACCGGCCGCAGCCGGTCGTCGACCGAGGCGAGGTCGTGGCTGACCGGGTAGCCGCGCACGCGCAGGCGCCCGCGCTGCTCGTCCTGCTCGCCGAACGCCCGGACGTCGACGTCGATCAGCTTGGCGAGCTCACGGGCGAGGTACTCGACGTGGACGCCCGCGCCGCCGTAGACGTTCGGCGGGAACTCGTTGGTGAGGATCAGCGCCCGCATCGCGGGACCACTGTACGGTCGCGCGCCGTCCCACCGCCCGCGCGCGGCGCGTCAGCCGAAGAACTCGCCGCCCGTGACCGGGATCACGGCGCCCGTGATGAAGCTGGCGGCAGGCGAGGCCAGGAACACGAAGGCCCCGGCCAGCTCGGCCGGTTGCGCGGGCCGCCCGAGCGCGACGTTCGCGCCGAACTGGCTCAGCTTCTCGGGCTCGGTCGTCGCCGCCACGAGCGGCGTCCAGACCGGGCCGGGAGCCACCACGTTCACCCGGATGCCGCGCGGCGCGAGCATCGCGGACAGTGCTTTCGAGTAGGTGACGAGCGCGCCCTTGGTCGAGGCGTAGGCGAGCAGGTTGGCGGACGCTGCGTCGCCTGGATCGAGCTCACGTTGATGATCGAGGCGCCGGGCTCCATCGACGGCACGGCCTCGCGACACAGCCAGAAGGTCGCCGTCAGGTTCGTCCGCAGGGTCTTCTCCCACCTCCTGAACCAGGTGCCGTACGAGGACTTGCCCGATCAGCACCTCGTGCTGCCGCCACGTCAACCGGACGACGGCTACGTCAGGCCGCCGCGCTCCGCCCAGCGGTACGTGCCGCAAGTGTGGTGAGGCGGATGGCTGATGGGCTCGATCTCGTCACCGTCGGCAGACGGCCGGCGATCGCCTGACTCGGGCCAGTCATGCGGGATGCCCGCCCGGCCGTCGGGCAGCCAACGGGCCGACGCGGCCTGGTCGAGACCGAACTGGCGCATGACGATCCTGCGGCACGCGGTACGATCGCGCTACTCGGCCGGATGATCGGGCGATCGAAAGCCTGCGACGCCGGGCGCGATGGGGCGAAGAGGGGTGCTGCGTGCTCGACGCCATGTTTCCGATCGGCACGGTCGTCGCCGGCCGCTTCAGGCTCGACGAGCTGGTGGCGGAAGGCGGGATGGGCATCGTCTACCGCGCCACCGAGGTCCGCGAGCGGGACGGCGACACCCGAGAAGTCCGATCGGTCGCCGTCAAGCTGATCCACCCCCGCCGCGCGGCGGATCCGGCATACCTGACGCGGTTCGAGCGGGAGACGGCGACGGTCGTCCAGCTGCAGCACCCCAACATCGTCCCGGTCCACGACTTCGGCGAGTGGCAGGGCAGGCCGTACATCGCGTTCGCGTGGATCGCCGGCGAGGACCTGGGGGCCCGGATCGAGCGGTCCGGAAAGCTCAGCCTCGAGCAGACGATCCGGGTCCTGGCACCGGTCGCCGAGGCGCTCGACGCGGCCCACGAGCGGGGGCTCGTGCACCGCGACATCAAACCCGGCAACATCCTGCTCGGCGGCCGCGACGCGGTCTACCTCACGGACTTCGGCCTGGCCCGCCCGAGCGACGCACTGGCCGCCCCGACGCTGCCCGGCGCGCGCCTCATGGGCACGGCACCCTTCATCGCGCCCGAGCAGCTCCGGCCGCGGACGATCAAGCCGGAGCTGGCACACCGGATCGACATCTATGCCCTGGCCTGCGTCGCCTTCGCGTGTCTCACCGGGGATGGGCCGTTCAGGCGAGACAGCGACGAGGCGATCATCTTCGCCCACGCCGACGAGGAGCCGCCGAAGATCTCGGAGGAGCGTTCGGACCTGCCGGCGGCGCTCGACAGCGTCCTGGCCCGGGCGCTCGCCAAGGATCCGGCACTCCGGTATGGCAGCGCCGGCGAGCTGGTGACCGCGATGCGTGAGGCCGCGGCTGAGCCGCCACCGCCACCGCCGCCACCGCCACCGCCACCGCCACCG
>JACDAV010000194.1 GCA_013695255.1 Chloroflexota bacterium | reverse complement strand
CACGATACCGCTCGACAGGTCCGCGCGATCCATCCACGATCTCACTCGACTTGTCGATTCCGACCGTGTCCGTTCGTTGGACGGGTGAAGGGCGGCGAGGGGCGCCGCTCACCCGCTCTGCAGGAGGCACTCGATGCGCTACGCGATCCTCATTTACGACACGGAGGCTGCCAACCCGTCTGCCGTGCAGCCGCCCGCCGACGTGGCGGCACAGGTGATGGACCAGTGGAACGACTACACCCGGATGCTCCGCGCGCGGGGTGCGTACCGGGCGGGCGATGCGCTCCAGCCCGTGCAGACCGCCACGACGATCCGGCAGCAGGACGGCCGGACCGTCACCACGGATGGGCCGTTCGCCGAGACCAAGGAGGCACTGGGCGGCTTCTACATCGTCGAAGCCCGTGATCTCGACGAGGCGCTCGAGTTCGCGACCGCGTGCCCTGGCGTCAGGTACGGCTCCATCGAGGTCCGGCCAGTGATCCAGTTTCCGGAGGGTGCTGCCGAGCACGAGACCGCCGGAGCGGGCGCGCAGGCGTAGTTGCCGGCCGACCCCGCGTCTCACGAGCCCGCGCCCCACGAGGTCGTCGACCGCCTGTTCCGCGAGGAGTCGGGACGGGCGTTCGCGACGCTCATCCGCGTCACGGGCGACTTCGACCTCGCGGAGGAGTCGGTCCAGGAGGCGTTCATCGTCGCCCTCGAGACCTGGCCGACCCGCGGCGTCCCGGACAACCCGGCCGCCTGGATCACGACGACGGCGCGCAACCGGGCCATCGACCGGTTGCGCCGCCGCCGGCGCCTGCGCGAGAAGACGGAGCAGCTCGAGCGAGAGGCGGCGATCGAGGCGGAGCTGTCTGCCGAGCCCGCCACCAGCGAGGACGACGTGAGCCCGATCGCCGACGATCGGCTGCGGCTGATTTTCACCTGCTGCCATCCCGCGCTGCCGCTGGAGGCGCGCGTCGGCCTGACGCTCCGGACGCTCGGCGGCCTGAGCACGCCGGAGATCGCCCGTGCCTTTCTCGTCCCGGAGCCCACCGTGGCCCAGCGGCTCGTCCGGGCGAAGCGGAAGATCCGCGCGGCGAGGATCCCGTACCGGGTCCCGCCCGACCATCTGCTGCCGGAGCGGCTCGACGGCGTGCTGCGGGTCCTCTACCTCGTCTACAACGAGGGCTACGGCGCGACCTCCGGGGATTCGCTCATCCGCCGCGAGCTCTCGAGCGAGGCGATCCGGCTGGCCCATGTCCTGGCCCAGCTGATGCCGGACGAGCCGGAGGTCCTCGGGCTGCTGGCGCTGATGCTGCTCCACGACGCGCGCAGGGACGCCCGGGTCGACGCCGACGGGGAGCTCGTGCTGCTCGAGGACCAGGACCGCAGCCGGTGGAGCCGCGACCGGATCGAGGCCGGCAAGGCGCTCCTCGCTCGCGCCGTCCGGATGCGCCGGCCGGGCCCGTACCAGGTCCAGGCGGCGATCGCGGCGGTGCACGACGACGCGGCCACGCCCGATGAGACGGACTGGGCGGAGATCGCGGCCCTGTATGGGACGCTCCGCGAGCTCAGCCCGTCGCCGGTGGTCGAGCTGAACCGCGCGGTGGCGGTCGCGATGACGGATGGGCCCGAGGCGGGGCTCGGGCTGGTCGATGGGCTGGTCGCTGCCGGGCAGCTGGACGAGTATCCGTACCTGCACGCGACCCGGGCGGACTTCCTGCGCCGGCTCGACCGGTTCGAGGAGGCTGCGGCCGCGTACCGGCGTGCACGCGAGCTGACCGAGAATGCTGCCGAGCAGGCCTTCCTCGACCGGCGCATCGGCCAGGTGGCGGGCGGTCCGGTGCCCCGGTAGCGGTGCGCGACCGAGCTCGTCGCCGGACCCGAATGTCGCCGCCGCCGGCGGTTTGAGGCGTCGCCGCCTCGGCGAGCACGAACGCCGTCACGAACTCGAGCGCGACGTTCCGCCCGCACCTTCTCCGTTCTTGACAGTTTCGCACTCGTGGTGCGAAATACGCACCAATGGTGCGGAATGTGAGCACGACGCTCATCAAGGGCCTCGACCTCCTGATGATCGTCGCCCGCGCGAGGCCCGGTGGCCTCCGGCTCGTCGATCTGCAGCGACAGACCAACGCGGACAAGGCGGTCCTGCTGCGCCTGCTCAACGGCCTTCAGCTGCGGGACTTCGTTCGTCGGGACGACGATGCCCGCTATCACCTGGGGCCGGCGGCGATGGAGCTCGCCCACAGCTTCCTGGCCGGCATCGACGTGCGCGCCGCGGCGATCTCCACGATGCAGAGGCTGGTGGCCGAGGCTGGAGAAACCGTCCACCTGGGCACCCTGCGTGACGTGTCGGTGCTCTACCTCCACAAGATCGAGGCCGAGCGGACCATTCGCATGCACTCACAGATCGGCAGCCTGATGCCGGCGTATTCCACCGCGTTGGGCAAGGCGATGCTTGCTGCCGGCCCATCGGAGCTCGTGGAACGTGCGATCGGCGCCGGGATGCCACCGCGGACGCGGCACACCATCACCGAGCCCGACGGGCTGCGGCGTGAGCTCGCCACCGTCCGCGCTCGCGGGTTTGCGATCGACGACCTGGAGAACGAGGACGGGGTGCGCTGCGTCGGTGCCGCGATCCTCGATCACCAGGATGCCGTCGTCGGCGCACTCAGCGTCTCGGCACCGGCATTCCGCTTCTCGCTCGAGGACGCCCTCCGACTGGGACCGGTGATCGCGCGGGCGGCGCAGGAAGTGTCTGCGCAGCTCGGTTCTCCGGCGGCCGTTGGCCCGCAGGCCGGCGACGGAGCTGGGCCACCCGAGGAGCCGGAGAGGCTGCGCCAGATGGACCGCAGGACAGCGCCTGCCACCGCGGGCACCGCGCCCCGCGCCCAAGCAATGGCCGTCGAGAGCTCGCCCTGGAAGGACGGTGAGGCGTGAGCAGCAGAAGGAGATCTTGATGTGGCATTCGCGCATCCAGCCTCGCGGCACGGCCCGCATGACAGGAGGAACGGCAACGATGTCGATCAGCGGACCCGGTATCCAACGACCGCTGGCTGCGGTGGTGGCGCTTGCCCTGGCCACGGCCGCATGCAGCGCGCCCCCGACGCCGGGGGCAAGCGGCCCGGCAGGAAGCCGCGCGGAAGGAAGCGGGCCAGCCTCCGCCGGTGAGGCGGTGACCCTGAACGTCATCGACGTGGCGGGCAACCTGCAGCTCACGCAATCGATGATCGATGCCTTCGTCGCCGCCAACCCAGACCGAGTCGCGAAGGTCAACTACGACAAGGCGCCGTCGCCCGAGCTCGCCAGCCGGATCCAGGCGCAGCAGGGGGGCAACAATCTCCAGACCGACCTCGTCCTGACCGGGACCGATGCCCTGTCCGCGGGCATCGAGCTCGACCTGTGGGAAGAGCTCGCTCCGATGTACGAGGAGCGTGCCGGCACGACGCTCGAGGAGATCCTGCTGGAGCCCGCGAACAACATGCAGGCGCTGGCCGAGGGCTTCGGCGTTGTCATCACCTATTACCCCTCCGGACCATTGCTCGAATACGATCCCGAGCAGGTGAGCGAGCCACCCACCACCCCCGAGGCACTCCTGGAGTGGGCCAAGGCCAACCCCGGCAAGTTCATGTACGCCCGGCCGGCCAACTCCGGGCCCGGTCGCACGTTCCTCCAGGGACTGCCGTACCTGCTCGGAGACAAGGACCCCATGGATCCCGAGAAGGGCTGGGACAAGACCTGGGCCTATCTCGAGGAGCTGGGTCAGTACATCGAGTACTACCCCACCGGCACCGGGCAGACGATGACGGAGCTGGGTCAGGGCACGAGAGCGATGATCGCCTCCACCACCGGCTGGGATATCAACCCGCGGGCACTGGGGACGGTTCCGAAGGAGGCGCAGGTCGCATTCTTCGACGACTTCACGTGGGTCTCGGACGCGCACTACTTCGTGGTGCCCAAGGGCGTGGACGAGGCCAAGCGCGACGTTCTGCTGGATCTTCTGGCCTGGATTCACCAGCCCCAGGAGAACGCCAAGGCCTACGACGCGGGCTACTTCTATCCCGGCCCCGCGGTCAAGGGCGCTGAGCTCTCGATGGCGCCCGAGGATTCTCAGGCGATCATCGAGGAGTTCGGGCGGCCGGAGTATGACCAGGTGATCGCCGACAATCCGGTGGTCGTCCCGCTTGGTGCTGCGCCGCTCGTCAAGGCGTTCGAGATCTGGGACGAGCGGATCGGCGGGGACCAGATCAAGGAGTTCTGATGCCGCAACCGCAGCTCGAGCGCCTTGCGATCGAGGACGTGTCCAAGGTCTACGGCGACCACGTCGCGCTGCGGGACTTCAGCCTGGATGTGGCCGGGGGCGAGTTCGTCGCGCTTCTCGGCCCATCCGGGTGCGGCAAGTCCACGATGCTCAATTGCCTGGCCGGCCTCGTCCCGCTGACCAGCGGTCGCATTTCCATCGACGGCGATCGCATCGACCCACTCCCGCCGGAGCGCCGGCGGTTCGGCATGGTCTTCCAGAACTACGCTCTCTTTCCGCACCTGAACATCGGCCGCAATGTCGCGTTCGGCCTCGAGTCACGACGCGTGGCCCGCAGCGAGATCAGGGCCCGGGTCGCGCGTGCGCTTGGCCAGGTCCGCCTCGAGGGCCTCGCGGACCGCTATCCGTCGCAGCTGTCCGGCGGGCAGCAGCAGCGGGTCGCGATGGCGCGCGCCATCGTCCTCGAGCCGCGCCTGATTCTCATGGACGAGCCGTTGTCGAACCTCGACGCGCAGCTTCGAACCGAGCTGCGCACGGAGCTGCGCCGGCTTCACCAGGACCTCGGACTGACGACGATCTACGTCACGCACGACCAATCGGAGGCGCTTTCGCTTGCCGATCGTCTCGTGGTGATGCGCAACGGAGTTCATCTGCAGATCGGCACACCGGCGACCGTCTACACCGAACCGGCGGATGCGTTCGTCGCCGCGTTCATGGGCTATCGAAACCTGATTCCGGCACGGCGGCGATCGGCTCGGGACGGTGACGTGATCGTCGAGCTGGCCGATGGCGTGACGATGCGCGGGGTCGACCGAGGCGCCAGCACCGATGAGCAGGTCGTTGTGGCGGTGCGACCATCGGACTTCACCGTCGTGCCCGCCGCTGGATCGGACGACGAGGCAACGGGGGAGAACGCGATCACCTGCACCGTCCGCGTCGTGGAATACCAGGGCGAGGAGAGCGCCGTGGAGGCGGAAGCTGCCGGTGGCCTGCGGGTGCACTTCCGCACGACCGAGCGGGTGGCCACCGGCGAGCGGGTCGCCGTCCACGTCGACCCGTCCCGGCTGCTGGTCTTTGCCGCCGATGCCTGAGCGTTCCCGCTCGCTGCGAGATCGCCTCGCCGAGCGCGGCATCGATCGCGTGCTCTGGCTGCTGCTCCCTGCCGCGGCGTTGCTGGGGATGCTCTTCGTGTACCCCTTCCTGTACGGGCTGGGGCTGTCCGTCCAGTCGCAGGAGGGCACGCCGGGGATCGGCAACTACCTGCGCTTCTTCGGCGACGACTTCCAGCGTTCCACCATCGCCAAGACGTTCGCCCTCGCCATCCCGGCCGCCGCCCTCAACGTCGGCATCAGCATCCCGATCGCCTACAAGCTGCGCGGCCCGGTCCGTCACAAGCGCGTCATCACCACGCTGCTCGTGTTGCCGGCGACGCTCGGCACGGTGCTCGTGGCGGAGGGCCTCATCCGCTATTTCGGCCCGATCGGCTGGTTCAACCAGCTCCTCATGGCGATCGGGATCATCGACGCACCGCTGCAGCTGACGCACAACTACATCGGGGTCATGGCTTCGCTCATCATCACCGGCTTCCCGCTGAGCCTGCTGCTGGTCCTCGGGCATGCATCGGGGATCGATCCCGATCTCGAGCGCGCCGCCGCGACCCTCGGGGCGGGACCGTCCGAGCGGTTCCGGCGGGTGATCCTGCCGCTGATGCTGCCGGGGATCACGATCGCCTTCGTCCTGGCATTCGTGGCTGCGTTCGCCGTCTTTCCCTCGGCGGTCATGGTCGGCAATCCCTCCGGCGAGACCCGGGTCATCTCGATCGCCGCGTATCAGGCCGCGTTCGAGCGCTTCGACTATCCGATGGCCTCGGCCATCGCAATGATCATGGCAGCGCTGCAGTTCGCCGTCGTCGGCTCCGTCTTCCTCGTTCGCAGCCGGCTCTATCGCGGCTCGACGAGCGGTGCCAAGGGATGACCATCGCCGGCGCGTCCGAACGGCCCGTACGCCGAGCGGGGGGACTGTCCCTGACGAGCATCGTCCTGGTGGTGGTGCTCGGAGTCTTCTTCCTCAACCTCGCCGCGCTCATTCTCGGGGTCGTGCTGAACTCCTTCGCCACGTCCTGGTTCGGCAGCCTGGTGCCGGATGGCCTGACCACGCGCTGGTACGCGTACGCGGCGGATACGTTCCAGCTGCTCGACGTCCTGCGGGTGACGTTCACCGTGGGTGCCGCGGTCGTCGTCCTCAGCCTGCTGATCGGCGCCCCGGCCGCCTACGCGCTGGCGCGCCGGCAGTTTCCGGGAAAGCGCCTCGTGATGCTGCTGTTCCTCCTGCCCATGCTGCTCGCGCCGATCACCTACGGCATCCCGCTGGCGACTGCGCTCTACCAGTTCGACCTCGCCGGGTCGCTGGCCGGGGTCATCCTTGCCAACCTGGTGCCGTCGGTCCCGTTCGTCATCCTGCTGCTGACGCCGTTCATCGAGCAGATCGACGAGAACCTGGAGCGCGCCGCCCGCATGTGCGGAGCTTCCACGCCGCGCGTCTTCGCGAAGATCCTGATCCCGCTCATGGCGCCCGGCCTGCTGGCCGCCGGACTCCTGGTGCTGATCCGGGTCCTGGCCATGTTCGAGCTGACCTTCCTGACCGCCGGACCGGGCGAGCAGACGCTCGTCGTCGCCCTGTACTACACCGTCTTCGCGGCCGGCATCCGCCCGACACAGGCGATCGATGCGATGGCCGTGATCTACATGCTGACGGCCTTCGTCCCGCTGCTCGTGGCGCTGCGGTTCGTGAACCCGACGCAGATCGTGGCGCGCATCAAGCAGGAGAATGTCCGATGAAGATCACGGGCGGCCGCGTCATCGTCTGTTCTCCGGGCCGGAACTTCGTGACCCTGAAGCTCGAGACCAGCGAGGGCATTCATGGCCTGGGAGATGCCACGCTGAACGGTCGCGAGCTCGCCGTCGCCTCGTACCTCCAGGACCACGTCCTCCCGCTGCTCGTGGACCGCGATCCGTTCGCGATCGAGGACATCTGGCAGTACCTGTACAAGGGCGCCTACTGGCGTCGGGGCCCGGTCACGATGACGGCCATCGCCGCGGTGGACACCGCCCTGTGGGACATCAAGGGCAAGAGCCTCGGCACGCCGGTCTACAACCTGCTCGGGGGCAGGTCCCGAACCGGCGTCCTGGTCTACGGCCATGCGAATGGCGACAGCGTGGACAACGCCATGCGGGCGGTCGAGCACTACCGGGAGCTCGGATACCGCGCCATCCGGGTGCAATGTGCCGTGCCTGGCGTGCCGAGCGCATACGGAGTGGGAAAGGGCGACCTGTACTACGAGCCGGCTGCTCGAGGCCTGCCGCAGGAGCAGATCTGGTCGACGGACGAATACCTGCGCTTCGCCCCGGTCCTCTTCGAGCGCCTGCGAACCGAGTTCGGCTTCGATCTCCGGCTGCTCCACGATGCCCATCATCGACTCACGCCGATCGAGGCGGGCTGGCTCGGCAAGCGACTGGAGGACTATCGGCTGTTCTGGCTGGAGGACCCCGTGCCGGCCGAGCTGCAGGAGGGCTACCGCCTCATTCGCCAGCACACCACGGTGCCGATCGCGGTTGGTGAGGTCTTCGACAGCGTGTACGACTGCCTCCAGCTGATCACCGAGCAGCTGATCGACTACATCCGCACCACGGTCGTCCACGCCGGCGGCATCACCCACCTCCGCAAGATCGCGGCGATCGCGGAGCCGTACCACGTCCTTACCGGCTCCCACGGTGCGACGGACCTCTCGCCGGTCTGCATGGCGGCTGCCCTGCACTTCGACATCTCCGTGCACAACTTCGGGATCCAGGAGTACATGCGCCACACGCCGGAGACCGATGCGGTCTTCCCCCACGCCTACACCTTCTCGGACGGCTATCTGCACCCGGGCGACGAGCCAGGACTCGGCGTCGAGATCGACGAGGAGCTGGCCGAGCGCTACCCGTACCGGCCGGCCTACCTTCCGACCAATCGACGCGTCGACGGGACGGTCCACAGCTGGTGACCGCGTTCCCCGGACAGGACGAGGCGGCTGGACCTGGCCTGGCTCCCCGCGACGACCGCCTGCTGCCGCCGGAGCCGACCGTCCGGGGAATTGCCCGTGAGCTCTACCGCGGGGTACGGGACCTGCCGCTCGTTTCGCCGCACGGCCATATCGAGGCTGCGGACCTGGCCGCCAACGTGCGACTGCCCGATCCCGCGACGCTGCTGATCAGCCGCGACCATTACGTTACCCGGCTCCTTCACTCGCAGGGCGTTCCACTGGAGGCGCTTGCCGTGGGGCTCTCCGACCCACACGACCGCCGGGCGACACCGCAGCCACGCGAGATCTGGCGCCGGCTCGCCGCGAACTGGCACGCGCTTCGTGGCATGCCGAGCCGGTTCTGGCTGGAGCAGACATTGGAGACCGTCTTCGGCATCCGGACCCCGCTCTCGCCGGGGACGTGCGACTCGATCTATGACGAGCTGGACGACTGTCTCGGGCGCGAGGACTTCCTGCCGCAGGCGCTGTTCGATCGCTTCGGCCTGGAGGTCATGGTCACGACCGATTCGGCCCTCGACCTCCTCGAGCACCACCGCGCCATCGCGGAGCGTCCATGGCCGGGCCGAGTGCTGCCGGGGTTCCGGCCGGACGACGTCGCCGATGCCGGCAGACCCGCCTGGCGAACCGCGGTGGAACGGCTCGGTGAGATCGCCTCCGAGAACGTGGGGACCTACGCCGGCTACATCCGGGCCCTGGAGAACCGTCGACAATTCTTCGCCTCGCACGGCGCGACGTCGACCGATCACGGCCATCCGTCCGCAAGCGCCGAGCTGCTCGATGAAGGCGAGGCGGAGCGCCTTTACGCGCGACTGCTGGCACGCGCCGGCGACCTGGCGGATGCCGAGCGCTTCCGGGCACACATGCTCATGCAGTTCGCGCGCATGAGCTGTGAGGACGGGCTGGTCATGCAGCTGCATCCGGGCGCCATGCGTGGCCACGATCGTCCGATGACCGCGAGGTTCGGGACGGACATCGGGGCGGACATCCCCACCGCGACGGAGTACGCGCACTCCCTGCGGCCCCTCCTCGAGCGCCACGGACACGACCCGAGGTTTCGGCTCATCGTGTTCACGCTCGACGAGGCGACCTACTCACGGGAGCTCGCCCCCATGGCCGGCTACTACCCGGCGCTGCTGCTGGGGCCGCCCTGGTGGTTCCACGACAGTCCCGAGGGTCTGCGTCGCTTCCGGGCGTGGACCCTGGAGAGCGCCGGGTTCTTCAACACCGTCGGCTTCACCGATGATGCGCGATCGTTGCCGTCGATCCCGGCTCGCCACGATGTCGCCCGCCGCGTCGACTGCGGGTTCCTGGCCGGCCTGGTGGCGGAGCGAAGGTTGACGCTGGAGGATGCGCACGAGACGGCGATCGATCTCGCCTATCGGCTGCCAAAGCTGGCCTATCGGCTGTGACCGAACGCTTGAGCCTGGCCACGCTGGACCAGGCGCCGGCCGAGCTACGGCCCTCCTACGATCCCTCGTCGCTGGCGATCGGCATCGTGCACCTGGGTCTGGGCGCCTTCCACCGGGCGCACCAGGCCGTCTTCACCGACGAGGCCCTGGGCGTCGAGTGGGGCGACTGGGGAATCTACGGCCTGAGCCAGCGGAGCCGCACGGTGCCCGACCAGCTGGAACCGCAGGACGGCCTCTATGCCGTGCTCGAGAAGGCGCCGGGCCATCGTGCCTGCCGGATCGTGGGCAGCATCAGGAAGGTCGGCCTCGCGTCGGAGGGGTCAGGCGACCTCACCCGCTGGATTGCCGCCCCCGCCACGCGGATCGTCTCGCTGACCGTGACCGAGAAGGGCTATCGCCACGATCCCGCCACCGGACAGCTGCGCGAGGACGATCCCGCCGTCCAGGCCGATGCCGCGGGCGGCGATGCCTCCACCGTCGTCGGCCAGCTGGTCCGTGGGCTTCAAGCGCGGCGTGCGGCCGGGGGCGACCCACTGACGGTTCTGAGCTGCGACAACATCGCGGGCAACGGCCGGCTGCTGCGCGGCTTGGTCGAGCAGTTCTGCAGCCTTCTCGACCCGAAGGACGAGCGGGCTCTGCGCCAATGGATGGCCGCCAACGTCACGTTCCCGTCGACCGTGGTCGATCGGATCGTTCCGGCCACCGGAGCGGCGGACCTCGAAGAGGCGCGGCAGCTCCTTGGGCTGGAGGATCGAGGCGCCGTCGTGGCCGAGCCCTTTCGTCAGTGGGTGATCGAGGACGACTTCGCCGCTGGTCGCCCGGCATGGGATGCCGTCGGGGCGATCCTGACGTCCGACGTGCTGCCGTATGAACTGGCCAAGCTGCGGATCCTCAACGGCAGCCACTCGACGCTCGC
>JACDAV010000379.1 GCA_013695255.1 Chloroflexota bacterium | reverse complement strand
CTGCCCCTGCCTACATCGCCCGGCGCGCGGACCGCTGGCGGTGGAACGTGGTGCTCCGCGGCACGGACCCGGCGGCGCTGCTGGACGGCGGGCTCGAACCGCCGTGGTCCGTGGACGTCGACCCGGAATCGCTGCTCTGAGGGAGCCAGTTGACGCTCCGGCGCAGGACGGCAACCCTTGACAGCCGCCGAGGGAGGTCACCACCGCTTGCCGTCTCCGCCGTCGCCGCTCGTCCGCCTGTCCACGATCGCGCTCGTCGTGATCGCCGGCGCCGGCGCCAAGCTCGCCCTCGACGCCGCGATCTCGGCCCAGCTCGGGTACGTCGTGACGTTCGTGGTGGTCCTGATCGGGACGTGGCGGGGCGGCTTCATGGTCGGGGCCGCCGCTGCCGCGCTTCTCGTGGCAGAGCTGGCGGTCCTGACGGGCCAGGGGCCCGCCACGATGGCCGCCCTCGGCCAGGCGTCGTTCGGCGTCGAGGTCGTCACGGCGCTGCTGGCCGTGGTCCTCGGTGTGGTCATCCGGACGACGCGTGCCCGTGAGCTTCGGAGCCTCGAGACGGCGAACCAGGCGACCCGCGCGACGGTCGACCTGGACCGGCGATGGAGCGTCATCACCACGGCGATCGCCGACTTCGCCGCCCTCGGCACGCCGCTCCAGGTGGAGGACGCGCTGACCCGGCACGCGTCCTCGCTCAGTGGCCGCCCCATCCGGTTCGAGCGCTCGATTGGTCGCGCCGAACCCCAGTCACCACCCGCCCCAGCGGAGGCCGTGACGACGATCCCGGTCGTCGGCGCGTCCGGCCCGCTGGGCATGCTCCGCCTTGCGACCGCACCGGCCGGGGACGACGGGCCGCCCGCCGCCGCGGCGCTGTCGGACGAGGACGGCCGGGGCCTGGCAGCCCTTGGCACGCTCGCGGCGGCAGCGCTCGACCGGATCCGCCTGCGCTCCGCGAGCGGCTCGTCCTTTGCCTCCGCGGAACGGTCCGGCGAGCGCCTCAAGCGGCTGCACGAGCTGACGATCCGGCTGGCCGCCCTCGTCACGCCCGAGGCGATCGGCGAGGTGGTGGTCGGCCACGTGCTCGACGCGCTGCATGCGCCGGTCGGCCTCTTCTACCTGACCGACAGCGCCGGCGACCTTCGCCTGGCGCACGCCCGTGGCTACCCGATCGGGCTGGCCGGCCACGACAGCCGCCTCGGCCCGGGGCAGCGGATGCCGGCGGCCGACGCGCTGCGCGAGGGCCGGCCGGTCATCGTGGAGTCGCCGGAGGCGTGGCGCGGCCGCTATCCGGGGGCCTCGGATCGGCTCGGCATCACCGGCACCCGCTCGGTCATCGCCTGGCCGATCGGTTCGCCGGCGACCGCCGTCCTCGTCGTCCAGCGCACGGTGGAGGGGCCGCCGAGCGACGACGAGCTGGCCCAGCTCGAGGTCGCCGGGCACCAGGCCATGCAGGCCATCGAGCGGGCGCGGATCTACGCCCAGGAGCGCGAGGCGCGGCAGCTCCAGGAGGCCTTCGTGGGCGTGATGTCGCACGAGCTGCGGACGCCGATCACGACGATCCTCGCCGGCTCCAAGCTGCTGTCGCGGGACCGCGCGCTGAAGGGCACCAGCCGGGAGCTCGCCCTCGACATCGAGGCCGAGGCGGACCGGCTCTTCCGGTTGGTCGAGGACCTCCTCGTTCTCAGCCGTCTCGAGCGCGGCAGCCTGTCCGTGGGCGACGAGCCGGTCCACGTGATCCGCCTGCTCCAGCGTGTCGTCGCCTCGGAGGCCACCCGCTGGCCGGGCACCCGGTTCGAGCTGCCCCCCGAGCGCTCCGGCTTCCTCGTCCGCGGCGACGAGACCTACGTGGAGCAGGTGGTGCGCAACCTGCTGACCAACGCGGCCAAGTACAGCCCGGCGGGCACGGTCGTGCGGGTCGCGATCGACCAGGAGGACGAGGACGTCGTGGTCCGCGTCCTGGACGAGGGAGCGGGCGTCACGGAGGCGGAGGTCGAGCGCCTCTTCGGCATCTTCTACCGGAGCCCCACCACCGCCGCCTCGGCCGCGGGGGCGGGCATCGGCCTGTTCGTGTGCCGCCGCCTGATCGGCGCCATGGGCGGCCGGATCTGGGCCCGCCGCCGGGCGGGCGCCGGCAGCGAGTTCGGCTTCGCGCTCGCACGCTACCCGGACGACGAGGCGGATGCGCCGGAGCCGGACCCCGGTCCCCGGAGGACCGCGGCGCCCCGTGCGGATGGCCGGGCGGCCGTCCCGGCCGGGATCCGTGAAACCGGGGACAATGCCCGGACCACAGGAGGAGATGCGCGATGACCGAGACGACGGGCGGCCGGAACACGGACGCAGGCGACGAGACGACGAACTGGACCGCGGCTGACGTGACGAGCGGGGAGCCGCCGACCGATGCGGCGACGACGGGCGCCGGGCACGGCGCGGGCTTCGAGACCCCGTCCGTGTCCCCGTCCGTCTCGCCGGCCGGCGAGACCGAGCGCGCGGAGGGCGGACGCGACTGGGTCGGCCAGCTCCAGGGGATGATCGACAACCTGGCCAGCCAGGCGACGCCGATGCTCAAGGAGATCGGGGCCAAGGCCGCCGAGCTGGCAGCCGCGGCTGCCGACAAGGCCGGTCCGGTCGCGCATCGGGCTGCGGAAGCGGCCGAGGCTGCCGGCGTTCGGCTGGCGGAGCGCGGGCGAGGCGTCGCGGCGGACCTTCGCGGCGGCGGCGGAGAGGGCCCGGGCGGTGGCGCCGCCGTGGGCGACCTGCCGAACGCCATCGAGCCCGGTACGGCAGCGTGGGACGATGCCGGCGAGCCGGCCGGCCCAGCGGAGCCCCGCCGGGAGTAGCCGCCGACCTTGTGCGAGACTCCGCACGATGAGCGTTCGAGCGATCCTGACCCTCGGTGACGCGCGGCTCCGGCTGAAGGGCGAGCCGGTCTCCAGCTTCGGCAAGTACCTCCACGAGCTGCTGGACGACCTGTCCCACACGATGCGCGACGCGCCCGGCGTGGGGCTCGCAGCGCCGCAGATCGGCGAGGCGCTCCAGGTCTGCGTGATCGAGGTCGAGGGCCGGCTGCACGAGCTGGTCAACCCCCGGATCGTGCGCGCGACCGGCGACGACCGGGACCTCGAGGGCTGTCTGTCGCTGCCCGGTTACTACGCCTACGTGACGCGGCGGGAGCGGGTGGCGGTCACGGCCCAGAACCGCGTCGGCAAGAAGATCCGGGTGTCCGGCCAGGGTCTTCTGGCGCGCGCGCTGCAGCACGAGCTGGACCACCTCGAGGGCAGGCTCTTCATCGACCTGCTCGAATCGATGGACGAGCTCATCCCGGTCGGCCGGGGCGAGGACGAAACCGACGAGGTCGAGGAGGCCGCGAAGGCGCTCGCGTGACGGACGGGCCGGAGGCGTCGACGGGCCCGAGGACCGTTGGGCGACCGGCTCGAACGATCTTCTTCGGCTCCGGCAGCTTCGCGGTACCGACCCTCGAGGCCCTCGTCGCGGCGCCCGAGGTCCACCTCGTGGCGGCCGTCGGGGCGCCGGACAGGCTCGCCGGCCGGCGCGGTGTGCCGATGTCGGTTCCGGCGGTGACGCGCGCCCGATCGCTCGGCCTGACCGTCCTGCAGCCGAAGCAGCTGCGTGCTCCCGAGGCGATCGAGTCGGTGGTCGCGCTCCGGCCGGACCTCGGCATCCTGGCCGACTACGGGCGGATCGTCCCGGCCGCCATCCTCGACGCGGTGCCACGGGGAATCCTGAACGTCCATCCGTCGCTGCTGCCACGGCACCGAGGCGCCGCGCCCATTCCGGCCGCCATCCTCGCCGGTGACACCGAGGCCGGCGTGACCCTCATCCGGATGGACGCGGGCGTCGATACGGGCCCGGTCGTCGCGTCGTGTCGATGGCCGCTGGCGGGGACGGAGACGGCGCCCGAGCTCGAGCATCGCGCCGCTGCCGAAGGCGCAGCGCTGCTCGCCGACACGCTCGGCGCGTGGCTGCACGGGCGGATCGAGCCGCACCCGCAGGACGAGGCAGGGGCGACCGTGACGCGGCCATTGCGGCGCGAGGACGGCCGCCTCGACCCGAACCGGCCGGTCGAGGCGCTCGAGCGCCAGGTCCGGGCTCTCCAGTCGTGGCCCGGCAGCTGGCTCGAGACCGTCGTCGGCCGGCTGGTCGTCTGGCGGGCCGAGGCCGCCCCCGGGTTCGAGGGCGGCGATCCGACGCCTGGGCGCTTCGGCCGGTTCGGGCTCCATGCCGTCGATGGCCAGCTGGCGCTGCGGGAGGTGCAACCGGCCGGCGGACGCCGGATGACCTGGGACGAGCTCGTGCGGGGCCGGCCGGCGATCGTCGGCTCGGACGTGGTCGCCGGAGGCTGACCGCTGGACCGGTGAGGCCGCTCGATCCAGCCCGCACCATCTAGCGCAGGACGTCCGAGATCGTCGTCGGCTGGAGGCCGCGGGCACGGAGCCGCTGGACCATCGAGGGCAGTGCCTCGTACGTGTTCCAGCCGCCGAGGTGCATCAGGACGTCGGAGCCGTTGACCGCCCGGGTCGCCACCTTGTCCGCGATCTGGGCCGCCGTGGGACCGCCCTCGGCCACCGGCCGCCAGTCGATCGTGTCGACGTCCCACATGAAGGTCTTGGTGTAGCCAACGGACGCGACGGCGCTGCGGACCCGGGCATCCACGGTCCCGTAGGGAGGCCGCCAGTAGGGCGCCGGCTCCATCCCGCTGGCCGACCGCAGGATCGTGGCGGCACGAGTCATCTCCGCCCGGATGAAGCTGTCGCTCGGCGGGCTGGTGGGGCAGGGCGCGGTCGTCGGCGACCCGCCGCCGCCGTCGCGCAGATTGCAGTGGTGGTCCGTGTGGTTGGCAAGCTCGAACAGCTCCGGGTGCGCGCCGATGAGCTCGAGGACGGCCTGGCCCTCGGCCGTCCGGGTCATCGCGCCGGTCGGGAAGAAGGTCGTGCAGACCCGGTCGAGGACGAGCCGGTTGACGATGTTGCGGGCCGGGTCGAGCCGGCCGCCCATGTCGAAGGTGAGCGCCACCTGGTTGCTCGCCCCCGGCAGGACCGTGAACGTCTGCTGGCTGCCCGCGGCGACGTGGCCGGGGGCCGCGCAGGTGAGGCGCTGGCCGGCGAGGGTCGACGGGGTCGTGAGCGGCACCCAATAGCCGCTCCAGATGCCCGACACGATCTGGGCGAACGGCCGGCCGTGGATGACGCCACGCCGCGAGGCGGAGGCGCCGGACGAGGTGGAGAGCGTTGCCCGCTTGGTGGAGACGACCCGCCACGAGCTGTCGAAGCGGTAGCCGAGATACGTGCCGGCCGCGAACGCGACCCGCACCGCCGGGCTGTAGGTGGCGTTGACGATGAGGCCCGGAACGTGCGCCGTCATCGACTCCCTGACCCACAAGCCGGCCAGCGGCCCGGTCGTGATCCGGAGGTGCGTGCCGCGACCGGGAACGGAGGCCCGCTGGTCGGACGAGACGTTGGTCGGAGCGGCGTAGGTGACGGCCTTCGAGCTGACGACCGCGCCGCTGGAGCTGAACGTGTAGCCCTGCTGAGGCCCGGCCTCCAGCCGGACCGTCCGGACGGCCGCGGCGGTGAGGGCGGGCGGCAGGACCGCGACCATGACGGCGACGAGGGCGAGGATGGGGAACAGCCTGCGGACCAGCGGTCCGGCGCCGATGGAGGGGGCCATGGTTCGTCTCCAGGTCTGGGTGCCAGTGCCGGTCCCGACCGGGAGCGGCGACGATGGGCGAACCGTCGGCCCGCGCCGTCGCGCCCCGATCACCGGCACGTCACAGTCGCGTCACAGCGGCCGCTCCGGTCACCGTGCGGCCCGGTGCCATAATCCGGCCGACGCGTTCCGTCCCCAAGAGCCCGGTGCCATGAACCTGCCCCAACCGCGCGCGCCGCGCCCCTTGCCCATGCTCGAGACCGCTGCCGACGCCCGCCCCGGCCTGTCCGGCCTGCCGTCCGGCGAGCTCGAGGCGTGGCTTGCGGCGCGCGGCGAGCCCGGCTACCGCGCCCGGCAGATCGCGGATTCGCTCTGGCGCGGCACGGTCGCCTCGGCCGCGGAGGTCCGGCCGCTGCCGGGACCCCTGCGCGACGCTCTTGAGGCGGCCTTCCGCTGGGACACCTTGGCCGACACGCGGCTCCAGTCGGCGGACGGCGGCCTGACCGAGAAGGCGCTCCACCGGCTGGCCGACGGCTCGCTGGTCGAGTCCGTGCTGATGCACTACCCGGCGCGGCCGGGCCAGCGCGCCCGGCACACGCTGTGCATCTCGAGCCAGGCTGGTTGCGCGGTGGGCTGCCCGTTCTGTGCGACCGGCGAGCTGGGCTTCACCCGGGATCTCTCGACCGCCGAGATTGTCGACCAGGTCCGCCACGCCGCCCGCCGGCTCGCGCCCGACGGACGACGCCTGACGAACGTCGTGTTCATGGGCATGGGCGAGCCGCTCCTCAACCTCGACCGGGTGCTGGAGGCGGTCCAGGCCCTGGCGGACCCGGAGCGGTTCGGACTGGGCGCCCGCCACGTGACCGTCTCGACCAGCGGCGTCGTGCCGGGGATTCGGCGGCTGACGGCGATGGGGCCCCAGTTCACGCTGGCGATCAGCCTCCACGCCGCGCGGGATCCGCTCCGGGACGTCCTCGTTCCGCTCAACCGCCGCTGGCCGGTGGCCGAGGTCGTCGAGGCGGCGCGCGAGCACGCCCGCGCCACGGGCCGCCGGATCAGCTACGAGGTGACGATGATCGGTGGGATCAACGACACCGATGCCGACGCCGAGGCGCTCGTGCGGCTCCTGCGCGGCGACCACGCCCACGTCAACCTGATCCCCATGAACGCGGTCGCGCACACGCCGTGGCAGGCGAGCCCGATGCTGGTCATCGAGCGGTTCGCCGCCCGCCTCCGCGAGGCCGGCATCTCGACCACGATCCGGCGCAACCGCGGCCAGGAGATTGGCGCCGCGTGCGGGCAGCTCGCGGCGGAGCAGAGCGGGCGACCGGCCGCGCCGGCAGTCGC
>JACDAV010000363.1 GCA_013695255.1 Chloroflexota bacterium | reverse complement strand
AGCCCGCTCACCCGCTCGTCCGCCAGCCGGCGCCAGAAATCGCCCGGCGTGGGATGGTCCAGCGCGCCCTCCCAGGCGATCGTCGTGCAGCCGGCGATGAGCGGCGCGTAGACGATGTAGCTGTGGCCAACGATCCAGCCGATGTCCGAGGTCGACCACCAGCGCTCGCCCGCCCGGAGCCCGAAGACCCAGTCGCCCATCGCGGCGACGTGGACCTGGTACCCGCCGTGCGTGTGCACCGCCAGCTTCGGCCGGGCGGTCGTCCCGGACGTGGCGAGGATGAACGCCGGCTCGTTGGCCTCCATCTCCGCGTGGCTGCCGTCGCCACCCTCGCCGCCCGACAGAAGCGCCGGCCAGTCGAGCTCGCCGTCGGGGGGCGGCCGGCTGTCCGCCGAGCGCCGCAGGACGACCACCCGCTCGACGTCGCCGCGACCCTCCGCCAGCGCCGCGTCGACGATCGGCAGGAGCGCCGTGGCCGCGCCCTTGCGGTACGTCACGTCCGCGGTCAGCAGGAGACGCGAGCCGCTGGCCCGGATCCGGTCGCCCAGGGCCGCCTGGCCGAAGCCGGCGAAGACGACCGAGTGGATCGCCCCGATGCGCACCGTGGCGAGCATCGCCACGATCGCCTCGACGCAGGTCGGCATGTAGATCGTCACCCGGTCGCCGCGATCGATCCCCAGCGCCCGCAGGCCGGCCGCGGCACGCCTCACCTCGTCGAGGAGCTCGCCGTAGCTAAGCTCCCGGCGACCGCCTCGCTCGTCGATCGCGACCAGCGCGGCTCGGTCGCCGTCGCCGCCCTCGACGTGCCGGTCGAGCGCATTCCAGGCCAGGTTCGTGCGGCCGCCGACGAACCAGCGGAACGTCGGCGGCTGCCAGTCGAGGACCCGGTCCCAGCGGCGGAACCATGGCAGGCGCTCCGCCGCGGCGGCCCAGTGGGCCTCCGGCTCGGCCGCGGCCGTCTCGAGCCAGGCCCGTACCCGCTGATCCATCGTCCGCCCTCGCGCCTCCAGACGTCGTTCGGGCATCGTGAACCATCGGGCGGCCCCGCGGCAACCGCCCTCGCGCGGCAGCGTGCGCGTCCCCCATCGGTGGCGGCCGTCGCGCAGCCGAGCTCCCGGCGACGCGCCCGAGCTCCCGGCGACGCGGCCACATCCCGGCGACGCGCCCCCATCCCGGCGACGCGCCCACATCCCGGGGACGCGCCCACATCCCGGGGACGCGCCCCCGCCCGCTCCATCCTGACAAACTGCCACGGGGTGCGGCTTGGGTACGGTCGGACAGCCCGGAAACCTGACATCGGGTCAGGCGGTTGCCCCGTTGGCAGGATCGCCCGGTCTGCCCGTGCGTGCCCAGCGATCGGGAACGGCCGGGCTGACCAGCGACGGGTCCTTACGCGCATCGCCTGACCGGTAGTCAGGATCGCTGGGGCCCGCGAGCCGTTCGCCGCCAGGGGCTGCGGGTTTCCCATCAGATGCTTCCGACAGTGGCATTGGGCGGGGACTCATCGCGACCACAGCCAATGGATGACACGGACAGCCCGCTCGGGCTAACAACCGGCCGGGCGAGGCGCCGGAGCCGCTCTGAAGCACGCCGTATGCCACTCCTGGTGGCGGCTGACATGAAAGCGGGACGGAGCTCGAACGCGGCATGGAGCGCGCGCCGCCCGGCCGGAGCCGCCCGCCCGGCGGCCGGAGCACGCCCGCCTGGCGGCCGGAGCACGCACCGGCCGGCCGGAGCCGGGCCACCCCTCGGCTACACTCACCGCCCATGATCGCCCAGCCGACGACCGAACCGAGCGCCGCTGCCGACGCTGCCGCGAGCGTCCCGGGGCGGCACCGCATCTTCAGCGGCATCCAGCCGTCCGGGATCGTCCACCTGGGCAACGACCTCGGCGCGATCCGCAACTATGTCGCGCTCCAGACGGAGTTCGAGGCGATCTACTGCATCGTCGACTACCACGCCCTGACGAGCACGCACGAGGCGGACGTCCTGCGGCAGCGGACCCGCGAGATGGCCGCTGCGCTGCTGGCCCTCGGGCTGGATCCCGAGCGCTGCACGCTGTTCGTCCAGTCGCACCGACCGGAGCACACGGAGCTGGCCTGGCTGTTCGCGACCGTGACGCCGGTCAGCTGGGTCGAGCGGACCCCGACCTACAAGGAGAAGGCGTCCCAACAGCCAGACGACGTCAACCACGCGCTGCTCACCTACCCGATCCTCCAGGCCGCGGACATTGCCATCTACCAGGCGGACCGGGTGCCGGTCGGCAAGGACCAGGCGGCGCACCTCGAGCTGTCGCGCGAGATCGTCCGCGCCTTCAACCGGCGCTACGGCCAGACGTTCGTCGAGCCGCAGGCCGTCTTCACCGAGACGCCGACGGTCCTGGGCACGGACGGCGTCCGGAAGATGTCCAAGTCCGTCGGCAACACGATCGACATCCTCGGTGAGCCGGATCTCGTCCGCCGCCAGGTGATGTCGATGGTGACCGACACCCAGCGGATCAAGCGGACGGACCCCGGCCGGCCGGAGGTCTGCAACGTCTGCCAGCTCCAGCGCTTCTTCGGTGACGACTACGAGGATCTCTGGGACGGTGAGCGGACCGCGCGGACCGGCTGCGTCGACATGAAGCGGCTGCTGGCCGACCGGATCGTGACGCGCTATGCACCCGCCCGCGAGCGCTACCGCGAGCTGATGGCGGATCCGGCGCAGGTGGACGGCGTCCTCGAGGCCGGCGCCGATCGGCTGCGCCCACGCGCCGAGGCGACGATGGCGGCCGTCCGGGAGCGGATGGGGCTGCGATAGGGACACCCAGCGCGCCCGATCGGCGTCGGGCGCGCTGAAGTCGGCGGTGAGTGGCGCGCACTACCATGACACCGGGGCCGGGCGCATCCCCGGATGAACGACGGCGCGGAAGAGGAGGCGCAGGCGGGATGGCGATGGTGCTGACCCCCCAACAGCGACGCTGGGTCGACGCGCTCCTGATCCTGGCCACCATCGCCGTCGGGTTCATCGTCCTCGGCTTCATCGGCGACGTCTTCTTCTTCTTCGGCGACACGATCCTGATCTTCTTCCTCGCCTGGCTGCTCGCGTTCATCCTCAGTCCCATCGCGACCCGCCTCTCGAACGCGATCCCGTTCCTGCCGCGCATCGCGGCCGTCATCGGCGTGTACGCCGTCCTCCTCGGCGGTCTCGTGTTCCTGGTCGTGCTATCCGCCGGGGCGCTCACGACCTCGATCTCCGACTTCGCGGCTCGCGTACCGACGCTCCAGACGCAGATGCCGGAGATCGTCGCCCCGTGGCAGCGCCGCCTGAACGCCCTGGGGCTCACCCAGGTCGACCTGGCCGAGCAGGGCCGGATCTTCCTCGCCAACCTGTCCGGTTACGCCGAGGACCTGGCCGGACCGCTCCAGCAGCTGGCCGTGGCGAGCCTGAGCGCCCTGGGCAGCCTCGTGCTCGTCCTGATCCTGTCGCTGTACATCGTGATCGACCGCGACCGGGTGCTGTCGTTCATGTTCCGCGTCGTCCCGCGCGGGTTCAAGGACGAGGCGCGCCTCCTCGAGCGGAGCGTCTCGCGCTCCTTCGGCGGCTTCCTGCGCGGCCAGGCGCTGATGGGTCTGGTCTACGCCGCGGTCGCCGTCCTGACCAGCGCCTTGCTGCAGATCCCGTACCTGCCCGTGACCTCGGCCCTGGCCGGGCTGCTGATGGCCATCCCGTTCTTCGGACCGTTCGTCGCCTGGGCGCCACCGGTCTTCGTGGCCATCTTCGCGGCCCAGGACGCCACGCTGCCGGCACTGATCGCCATGGGCGTCGGCTGGTTCGTGGTCATGAACGTGCTCCAGCCGCGGCTGATGGAGGAGGCGGTCGGCATCCACCCCATCGTGGTGCTCGGATCGGTCCTCGTGGGCTCGAAGATCGCGGGGATTCCCGGCGCCATCTTCGGTATCCCGATCGCCGCGATCCTGTCGGCCTTCTTCTTCCACTACCTCGGGCAGAATCGCGACGCCGGCCCGGTGGCCACCCGGGCGGCACGGCGTCTCGAGGAACGAGAGGGGCGACCCGTGCGCATACCGCGCGAGCCGGATCCCGTCACGGACCCGGACGTCGACGGGGTGACGGCAGTCGGGCCGGCAACCGGCGCGACGAGCCCGATCGGGATCACCGCACCGCCGGCCCGCAGCGCCGTGG
>JACDAV010000338.1 GCA_013695255.1 Chloroflexota bacterium | reverse complement strand
CGATGACGGTTGCGCCGTCGGCCGCAAGGGCGATGGCGATCGCCCGGCCGATGCCGCTGGCCCCGCCGGTCACCACGGCGACCCGATCGCTCAATGCGCGGTCCCCCTCGGCCGGGACGGAGGCTGGGCCGCGATCCGGGGCGCTCAATGGATGATCCGCTGCCCTCGCTCGCGATCGAACAGGGCCCCGGCGGTCGGGCCGCGAGCCGGGCAACGTCCCGGGCCCGGCCTCGCCCGTGGCCTCGGACTCCGCCTCCGCCGGCTCGATGGCATCGGCGGGCGAGGCGGTCGCCGGGTCCGGGTCAGGTCGTCCGTCGGCCACGTTCAGGCTCTGGCGCCAGGGCAGGGAAGGCGCCCGGCTCGCGCGGCGGAGCGTGATGGAGTCACTGTGTGTCCTCCGCTGATCAGGCGATGAGGCGCCGGAGTGCCCCCTCGTCGATGTCGACGCCGAGCCCGCGGCCGTCCGGGATCGACATCCAACCGTCATCGAGCTCGAGCGGGGAGGCGAGGAGCGAGGTCCGGATGGGGTTCTCACCCACGTCGTGCTCGAGCATCGGCTCGGCCCACGGCGGGGCGTCGCCCGGGACGGGGAGGACGGCGAGCACCTGCAATGTCGCCGCCAGCGCGATCGCGCCGCTGCACGCGTGCGGGACCGCGTACCGGTGGGCGCGGGCGGCCGCGGCCGCGATCTCCAGCAGTCCGCCGATCCCGCCGCAGATCGATACGTCGGGCTGGACCAGGTCGAACGAGCCCGCCCGCAGGAACGGTTCGGCGTCAGCGGCCCGTTCCAGGATCTCGCCGCCGGCCAGCGGGATGGCCAGGTCGCGGGCGAGCGGCGCATACGCCGCGTAGTCGTCCGTCGGCAGCGGCTCCTCGAGCCAGCGGAACCCCAGCGCGTCGAGCGCCCGGCCCAGGTGCCGGCTCTCGTCGAGACCGTAGGCGCCGTTGCCGTCCGCCATCCAGATCATCGCCGGCCCCGTCGAGACGAGCCGCTCGATCGCCGCGATCTCGTCATCGAGGGCATACCTCCCGATGCGCAGCTTCATGGCCCGGAACCCCGCGTCCCACATGGCCGTGGCCTCCTCGGTCCATGCGGCCTCGAGCGGGATCCCGTCGAGGTAGCCGCGGCTCGAGGCATAGGCGCGGACGCGGTCACGCTGGCGGTCACCGTACAGGGCGGAGACGCCCACCCCGCGGCAGCGCGCCCGAAGGTCGTCGAGCGCCATGGAGACCGCCCCGAGGGCCCAGCGATGGCGAGCTGGTCCGGCCGGTAGCTCGGCCGCTGCAGCCTCCGGCTCGCGGCCCACGACCGCATCCGCCATCGCTCGCGCCGCGCCGACCGCACCCGGCACCAGGTAGGTCTCCCCCCAGCCGACCTGGCCATCGCCATCCTCGAGGCGCACGACGACGGAGTCGCGGGTGAGGTTGGAACCGGTCCCGAAGAGGCGCGGGCGCGAGAGGCGGTGCGACAGGACGAGGACCTCGGCCCCCAGGATCACGGGTGCTCGTCGTGCAGCCGCTCGAGGGCTCGGGCGACATGCATCCGTGCCGCCCTGGCCGCTGTCGCGGGCCGCCGGCTCCGGAGCGCCTCGACCAGCTGGCGGTGCTCGATCGAGGGAACCATCAGCCATTCCCGAGCGCTGGCCGGGTCGGCGAGATCGGGACGCTGGGCGTATCGCTCGGCGCGCAGGCGAACCAACCCATCGATGCTCGTCCACAGGCGGCGCAGGTACTGGAAGCCGGACAGCTCCACCACGCGGCCGTGGAAGTGCATGTCGTGCTCGGTGACGGCCGCCACGTCGCCGGCGTCGCTTGCCTCGATCATCAGCTCGACGGTCGCGGCGAGGGCGTCGAGCTGCGCTTCGTCCACCACGCGGCAGGCCTTGGCGAAGGCTCGTTCCTCGAGCAGCGCACGGATCCCGTAGATCGTCTCCATCTCGATGTCGGCCACGCCGACCACGATCGCTCCCCGGTGCGGGAGGAACTCGACCAGTCCCTCCTGCTCGAGCTGGCGGAGCGCCTCGCGGACCGGTGCGCGGCTGACGCCGCGCTCGGTCGCGAGCGGGATCTCGAGAAGGCGGGTACCGGGCGGGATCTCCCCGTTCAGGATCCCCGAACGCAGCCCGTGGAGGATCTCGTGACGCAGGACGCGTCGCTCGGCGGGCGGGAGGCTCGACCCGACGGTCATCCGAATACCTCCGATCTGGCCTCCGGCCGTCCGCCTTGCTCACCCAGATCCAGGCGAAAGATTGTCGACAATCTACACGGGCCACTCCGGCTCGTCCATCCGCGCCCGGCCTCGCCGCCGAGGGTTCAGGCGCCCGCGCGCGATCGAGTCTCCCGGACGGCGAGGATCCGCCGCCGCATCGAACCGGCCGCCGGCGCCGACGGTGACGAGGTAGAGCGCTGCCGCGGCCGATGGATGGATCCGCCCGATCTCACGGCCCAGCCGTCGAGCGGCGGCCTCCAGCTCGAGGCCGGCGCCGTCCTCGAGGTCGACGATCCCGTCGTGGGCGTCGATCCGCGTTGCGGAAGCGATCTGGGCGGCGGAACGACCGAAGTCGAGATGCGCCAGCAGCCCCTGGGCGACCGCCGCGATCGCGCGCGTGGCGCCCGGCCCGGTGATCGCGAGGCGAACGTCGCCCAGGCCATCGACCGCGACCGCCGGACACGCCGCACTCCAGCGGGCCTTGCCGGGCGCGATCGAGTTCGGGCGGCCGGGCTCGACGTCGAAGCCGGCCATGCAGTTGTTGTAGAGGAAGCCCAGGCCGTCGGTCATGACGCCCGACCCGCCGTGGCTCGCGAGCGAGTGATTCATCGCGACCGCGTTCCCGGCCCCGTCGACCACGACGACGCTCGTGGTGTGGCCCGACTCGCGACCCAGCGCGTCGACCGATCCCTCCACGAACCCGGGATCGCCGAGACCGCCGGCGCGCTCGGCCGCGATGACCTCGAGCGCCTCGACGAGCGCCCCGAGGTTCGGTTCCTCGAGCAGCGCCGCGGACCGATCGAGCCGCCCGTCGAGCCGGTGGAGCAGCGCGAACAGCGACACGCCGGACTCGGGCGGCCACGGCACGCCGATCCGGGTCCCCGCGTGCACACCCTCGAGGGCGTCGCGAACCGACGGCCGATAGGCGGCCAGATCATCGGCGGTGATGTCGGCGCCGGCCGCCTGGAAGTCGGCGGCGATCCGCGCGGCCAGGCGGCCCGTGTAGAAGGCAGCGGGGCCGTCGGTGGCGAGCGTCTCGAGCGTTGCGGCGAGGGCCGGCTGACGGAGCACTTCGCCGACCCGCAGGAACCGGCCGCCGGGGAGGTAGGCGGCCGCAGCGGCGGAGGTCGTCGCGAGCCGGTCGGCGAACCCGACCGCGCCCGGCCAATCCCACTCCGGCTGCCCGGCGCCGAGGACCCCGGATTCGACGGCCACGCCTTCCCGCGCGTAGCGGATGGCGGGCGCGAGCAGCTCGCCCCACGAGAACCGCCCGGACCCTCCGGATCGGTGGAGCTCGTGGTATCCCGCAACCGTGCCGGGCACCGCGATCGCTCGATAGCCGACGTCATTGACCGCATCGCGAAGGCGAGGCAGGTAGCCGTGGTAGGCAGGCTCGAGGAGGGCGCCCAGCCACATGTCTGCGGTCACCAGCGCACCCGCCCGGCCCGGGAAGTCGATGGCGGTCAACCGCCCGGTGGAGGCCTCGTAGGCGGTCGCGACGCCCCAGCCGCCGATCCCGCACTTCGCGGGAT
>JACDAV010000331.1 GCA_013695255.1 Chloroflexota bacterium | reverse complement strand
CGGCAGGACCGGCCCGAGCGCGGCCGTCAGCCGCTCGACGAGCCGCGGCTCCGCACCCCACAGCCGCCCGAGCCCGTCGACCTGGACCTCGATCCGCCCGAAGGCGGGGTCGGTGGGATCGGTCGTGCCGGCCAGTCCCGGGCTGAACGCAGCGAGCACCTCGAAGGCCGCCTCGACCGCGGCCGCGTCGGCGGCCGGGACGGGATCGAGAAAGGTCGCTTCAGGCGCGAGCCGGTGGGCGCTCCCGAGCGGGATCCCCCGGCCCACCCCAAGGGCTCGCGCCTCCGGGCTCGCGTCGAGGACGACCCCGTCCGTCCACGGCTGCCCGCCCACGACGACCGGCCCGGTCAGGCAGGACGCGCAGGACGGGTCGCTCCGGTGGTCCGGCAGCCGGGTCTCGAGGCGGGACCTCGCGAGGTCGAGGAGGAGATGAGGCCATCGCAGGTGGAGCAGTCGCATCGCGCACCTTCCCGGGCACTGGGTTGGGGGCGTCGGAGGGGGTCTCGGTGAGGAGGTGGTCGCGGGCCAGGCACGCCTCGCGCTCGTCGCCGTCGGCATAGAGGATCCGCAGGCCCGCCCGCCGGCCCGGCGGACCGAAGCGGTTGCGGGCGACCACCACCTCCGTGCGCTGGCCGACCACGTCCCGCCCGAGCCGGATCCACGCCCGGCGGGCGAGCTCGAGGCGGAGCCCGGCCGCCTCCGCGACGGCGGTCCCGAGGGCGCGCGGGGCGCCGGGCGGCTCGAGGAGGACGAGGAGCGTGCCGGCCCGGCGGGCGAGCGCGGCGAGGCGGTGGAGCCGGTCCGCCAGGTGGGGGGGCCTCGAGCGGGCCGGCAGCCGGGCCGGGAGGTCGACGACGAGGAGGTCGACGGCACGGCCACCCACCAGCGCGCCGGCGATGGACAGGCCCTCGTCGAGGTCCCGGGGCGTGACGACCACGAGCCACGGCAGCCGGACGCCGCGCGAGACGGCCTCGACCGGGTCGAACGACCGGCCGACGTCCAGCCAGGCGGCGATCGAGCCGACCGCCTGCGCCTCCGCGACGAGCCGGAGCGCGAGCGTCGTCTTCCCGCTGGAACCGTCGCCGCGGAGCGCGAGACTGCTCGCCCGCGGGACGCCGCCCGTGCCGAGGATCGCGTCGAGCGGGGGAAAGCCGGTCGACACGACGCCCTCGGCCGGAGCGCCCCACGGGTCGACGGCAGGAGCGCTCGCCGGCACGGGCACGTTCTCCTCGGCCGGGAGCGGGACCGTCGCGAGCGAACCGACGACGATGGCCGCGTCCCCGCCGCGGCGCGGAGCTGCCGCACCCCAGCGCGCCCGGAGGGTCGCGAGAGTCGCCGTCACGTCCGCGGGGAGTGTCGCCATCGGACGCTCAAGATAGAACATTCGTTCTAACGATTCAAGAGGTGTCACTCGGCCTTCATGCCCGCTCGCCTACCATCCGGTCGATGACCGCCCCGCCGCTCCCCGCTCGCCCCATCCTCGTCGTCGACGACGACGCGAAGATCGTCCGCCTCGTGCGCACCTACCTCGAGCGCGAGGGCTACGCCGTCGTGACGGCCGCCGACGGTCCCGGTGCCCTCGAGGCGATCGAGCGCCACCGGCCGGCGCTCGTCGTCCTCGACCTGATGCTCCCCGAGCTCGACGGCCGGGCGGTCATCCGCGCCGTGCGGCGCGACGAGGCGGCCGCCACGATCCCGATCATCGTCCTGTCCGCCCGCGGAACGACGCTCGACCGGATCGCCGGTCTCGAGGACGGCGCCGACGACTACCTGCCGAAGCCGTTCTCGCCCGGCGAGCTCGTCCTTCGCGTCAAGGCCGTCCTCCGCCGCACATCGGACGAGGCTCGGCCGGGGTCCGCCACGGCGTCCTCCACCTCCTCGTCGGCCGCGGCGCCCGCCGCGGCGGCCGACGAGCTCCTGCGCCACGGCGATCTCGTCGTCGACCGCCAGCGCCACGAGGCGACCATCGGCGGTCGCCCGGTTCCCCTCACGCTCGTCGAGCTCCGGTTGCTCGCAGCGCTCCTCGAGGCTGGCGGGCGCGTGCTGAGCCGCGACCAGCTCCTCGACGCCGTGTACGGCGAGGAGCAGGCTGACGTCCTGGACCGCACGATCGACGTGCACGTCGGGCGGCTCCGAGACAAGCTTGGCGACGACGCGGAGCGGCCCCGGTACGTGGCGACCGTGCGCGGGGTCGGCTACCGCTCGGCGCCGCGGCCCGCGCCCAGCCAGCCCGCCGCCGGCGGACCGGACCGATGATCGGGCGCGGGAT
>JACDAV010000024.1 GCA_013695255.1 Chloroflexota bacterium | reverse complement strand
CACGTCTACACCTTCAACGCAGTCGAGGCGACGGAGCGCTGGCGCGCCGCGTATCTCTAACGGCTGGCGGTGCGCGTGGCCGTCTGAACCCCCCGCCGGCCGCCCCCCTCAGCGGCCGCCGCCCCCTCTGCGGCCGCCCGGCTGCCCGGCCACGAGGGCCGCCACGAGGCTCGCCTCCGTCGGCGTCGATCCCAGACTCAGCCGGGCGCCGACGACCGCCGCCAGGGGTGGCTCGAGGTTGGTCGAGCGGAGCACCGGCCAGCCGGGCTCGGCGAAGACCTCAGCCGGCGAGCCGTCGGCCACGATCCGGCCGAGCCGCATGACGACGACGCGCTCGAAGCTCTCGGCCACGAAGCGCATGTCGTGACTGATGGCGATCACCGTTCGCCCTGCCTCCCGGAGCGACCGGACGATCGCCTCGACCCGCGCCACGCCCCGCGCGTCCTGCCCGGTCGTCGGCTCGTCGAGCACCACGACGGCCGTCCGCATGGCCAGGACGGAGGCAAGTGCGAGCAGCTTCCGGCGCGAGTAGCCGAGGTCGTAGGGGTTCGTCTCCGCCTCGCCGGCAAGGCCGACCGCCGTCAACGCCTCCGCCACCGCCGCGTCGACGGCGTCGCGCCGCCAGCCCAGGTTGCGGGGCCCGAAGGCGGCCTCGGCCCGGACGGAGCCGGCGAAGATCTGCCGGTCCGGATCCTGGAAGGCCAGGCCGACGATCCCTGCCAGCTGGGCGACACGCCGTCCCGCTGCATCGAGCCCATCGATCGCGACACGACCCTCCGTCGGTCGGAGCAGGCCGTTGAGGTGCCGGACGAGGGTCGACTTGCCGGACCCGTTCTGGCCGACCACCGCGATGGCTTCACCGGCGCCGATCGAGAGGGAGACCCCGTTCACCGCCCGGGTTTCCCCGCTGTAGACGTGGACGAGCTCCTCGATCTCGATCATTGGAGCGCCACGTCGATGCGCGCGGGATCCACGCCCGCTGCTGCCGCGGACCGGCCGAGCCGGACATGCGATGGTGGCTCCACGCCGAGCGCCACGAGGCCGGGATCACCGAGCACTCGTCCCGCCGGTCCGTCGAGCACGATGCGGCCGGCATCGAGCGCGACCACCCGGTCGCATAGCCCCTCGAGCAGATCCGTCTTGTGCTCGGCGACGAGCAGGGAGGTTCCGGCCGCCGCCAGCGCGTGGAGCGCCTCGCCGACGAGCTGCGTCCCGGCCGGATCGAGCTGAGCCGTCGGCTCGTCGAGGATGACGTGACGGGGGCGCATGGCGAGCAGCGAGGCGATCGCGACGAGCTGCGACTGGCCGCCGGACAGTCGCTGTGGGTCCTGCTGCACGATGGGCTCCAGCCGCAGCCGCGCGATCGCCTCCCGGGTGCGGGCCACCGTCTCAGTAACCGGGAGACCCAGGTTGATGGGTCCCAGGGCGATCTCCTCGAACACGGTGGCGGCGATCCCCGAGCGCTGGGTGTTGGGGTTCTGGAACCCGATCACAACCCGCTCCGCGAGCTGGTACGTGCGCAGACCGGCCGCAGGTGTCCGATCCAGCGTGAGCGTGCCCTTCAGCTCGCCGCCGATCGACGCCGGCGCAAGCCCGGACGCCACGAGACAGAGCGTCGACTTGCCGGAGTCGTTCGCTCCCACCAGCCCCACGATCTCACCGTCATCGACGCGCAGGTCCACCTCGTGCACGACCGGTCTGGCGTACCCCGCGTACCGGTATGTCGCCTGCCGCAGCTCGAGCATCAGGGCAGGCTCGGGAACGTGCCGGTGAGGCGCGAAACGATCGCGGCCGCGAGGCCCAGCAGCATGACGACGCGCACGACGAGCTGCCCCCGGCTGTCCGGGATGCGCCACAGCAGCTGGCGGCGGCCGGGGCGCCCGAACGCCCGCACCTCGAGGGCCAGGCTGCGCTCCTCGACCTCGGTCAGCGAGGAAACGATGACCGGTCCGACGAGCGGCAGGACCCCGCGGATCCGGGCGCTCACGCTGCCCTCCGTGTCGAGGCCGCGCGCGCGCTGCGCGGACGCGATGACCCCGGCGCGCTCTACCATGGCCGGCACCGCCTCGAGGGTCGCCGCGGCCACGAACGCGAAGCGCGGCGACAAGCCCCGGCGTTCGAGGTCGAACACGAAGCTGCGCGGCTCGGTGGTCAAGCCGAACAGGCCGATCGACGTGGAGATCGCGAGCAGCCGGACCAGCGTCTGGCCGGCGAAGTCGACACCCTCGAGCGTGGCGTCGAACGGCCCGACCTGGAACAGCAGGGTCGTGCCGGCGCGCGTGAAGACGCTGACCAGGACGACCGAGATGGCGATCGGCAGCGTGAGCAGCAGGGAGACGCGGACGAGCCGCCCCGCAACGCCCGCGACGGCCGCGGCCGGCAGGATGGCCAGCGCGATGATGGCCAGCGGGCCCAGGTAGCCACCGACGACGAAGGCGCCGAGCGACTCGACCGTCGCGGCGACGGCCTTCGTCAGCGGGTTGAGGCGGTGGTAGGCGGAGGGAGCGGGTGGCGCCAGGCGGGCGAGAAAGGCAGCGTCGTCCGCGGACAGCCCGGCAGTGCCGCCGCGGAGGGCGTCGGCGATCGGCTCAGTCCTCCGTCAGGCCCACCGCGCGCTCCCCCTGCGGGAAGCGGGCGACGAACCGGCGGCTGAGCGCCCCGAGGAGCGCGAACACGATGAAGAAGGTCAGCGTCTTGTCGATCGGGTCGGACAGCAGGCCCTGTTTCAGGACCGCCTCGCCGAGCGTGTTGCCGGCCTGCTGGAACGCCGCCACGAGCACGTCCGTACCGGAGCCCGTGACACCGCCGAAGACGATCGACGAGATCGGCGCGGAAATGATGGCCGACACGATCCCGACCACCAGACCGGCCACGAAGACATAGGCGGCGCCGAGGTCCCGCTTCACGAAGAGCAGCACGAGGAGTCCCACGACGGCACCGAGAAGCAGCAGGGCGATCAGCCAGCCGAGGATGACGAAGACGGGATCCGGGGCGGCGGCGCCCTCCGCGGGCGGCGCGAAGAACGTGAGCTGGCCCTCGCTGTAGAACGGCAGGAAGCCATAGACGGCGATGACGGCGACGATCGCCACCACGATCAGGCCGCCGATCGCGAGCCGTTCGGGTGGCGTGTTCGGCCGGCTGCGGAAGAACCCCAGACGCCCGAAGACCCCGGCCAGCAACCCGATCTCGACGGCAACGATGAAGAAGGGCGCCGCGTAGTCGGAATGGAACGGCGCGGGCAGCACATAGGTCCAGATCAGGTTCGTCAGTCCGCCGGTGACCGCGCCGGCGATCGGGCCGGCCAGGACGCCCACCAGGATCGTGCCGATCGAGTCGAGGTAGATCGGCACCTTGAGCGCTGCCGCGACCGTCTGGCCGAGGATGATGTTGATCGCGATCGCGATCGGGATGAGCACGATCGTGCGGGTGTCGAACTGGCTCGTGATCGAGTCCAGGCGACGCGTCTGGGCGTATTCCGTCACGGCATACGCGGCGAGGCCGACGAGCACCGCGGCCGCCAGGATGGCGATGATCGTGTTCTGCGCGGCGATCAGCCCGGTGTCCGGATCGGCCGTGACGTCGAGCGACCCCGTCACGTTGATCCCCACGACGAGCACGACGAAGAACGCGACCAGCCCGACGATGGCGCGCACCCAGGTCTGCGACATCTCTCCCTCCGCGTCGTCCAGCCGGCCCGTGGCGTTCGGCGACCGAACCCTCCCGCGCTAGCGTGCCACGTTCGAGCGCTCGGCGGCGAGCCCTCCGACGCGTTCGACGAATTGGTCCAGGAACGCGGCCGCGTCCGCTTCGACCGCGACGTCGAGATTCGGGGGCCTGCCCCACGCACGCCGCCAGTCGGTGACGGTCTCACCGGTCGTCAGCGTGCCGCCGAGCTCGACGTCGACGGTCAGCGCCTCCGTGCGGACGAGCCGGGGGTCGAGAGCCGCGGCGACGGCGAGGGGATCGTGGATGAAGGCGCCGTAGAACCCGTCGAAGCGGCTGTGGAACTCCATGTAGAAGCGGAGCGCGTCGGCGATGAAGCGGACCATCGGATTGGAGGCCATCGACTGTGTCGCCTGCCCGGGGTCCTCACCGCGCGCGAGCGCGAGCAGGTCGTCCGGGGTGGAGCCAGCGCGGCGGGCCAGCGCCACGACGTGCTCGGGGGTGATCTTCACCCGCTCCGTGACGTCGAGGCCGAGCGCGGTCGGGCGGGGGTGGCCGTGCCGTTCGGCCGAGGCGCCCCAGGCCGTGAAGGCAACCTTCGCGGCGTCGGGGTCGACGTGGATGTTCCACTCGGTGGT
>JACDAV010000326.1 GCA_013695255.1 Chloroflexota bacterium | reverse complement strand
CTGACGGAGAGCGATCCGGACCGCGATGCGGGCGAGCCAGGCCCCGAACGGCCCGTCGCCGCGCCAGGAGGCAAGGGATCGATAGGCGGTCACGAACGCCTCCTGCGCGGCATCCTCGGCCTGGAGCTGGTCGCCCAGGATGCGCTGACAGGCGCGCACGAGCGACGCGGACTCACGATCGACCAGTGGCCGGAAGGCCTCCCGATCGCCGGCCAGCACCGCGTCGACGATCTGTCGATCGTCCTGCAGGGCGGCCGGTGAAGCGTCGCGGATCGCGAGATCGATCGTCAGGACTCCTGCGGCTGTCATCATGGCCGTCCGGCCTCGAGGTCGCTCCAGCATGCTGCACGCGTGCGCAGCGGCTGGTCAGCCGTGTCCGGAGCCGCCGCCGGAGTCCGCGTCGCCGGAGCTCGACCCGGAGCTCGATCCGTCCTCGTCCCCGGTCGGCTCGGCGGTGTCGGTCGGCTCGGCGGTGTCCGAGACAGCCGCGCCGAGCCGGCTCGGGTCGTTGTCGCGAGCGCTGGCGGCCGTCGCGAGGAGGAGAGCGGACAGGACCACGAGCGAGGCGATGGCGGCGGACGCCGTGCCGCGGATCGGGCGGTTGATGGTCATTTCGAAGCGGGCCTCCGGGCAGCTCGGCCGGCGGCCGGGCTCTTGCCTCTCTGAGGCCATCGCGCGGCCGAAGGTTTCAGCGGTTACCCGAGTGCTCTCGGCTATCGGGCGTCGAGCGCCTCGTCCGCGGCGGTGCCGGGCTCGGCGGGCCTCTCCGCCCACTCCAGGTCCGTGACCTCTGCACCCTCCGTCGGGCCCTCGTGACCGCTGTCGACGGGTCCGAGCTCCTCGTCGACGCCTTCGGCCGGACCCTCCATCACGGGTCCCTCATCGCGCTCGACGATCAGCCGCCCGATGTTCGCCGCCTCGAGTTCCGGCCCGAACGCATCGGCGTCGCCAACGAGCACGATGGCCGCCCGCTCGAGCCGGAGGTGCTCTCGAGCCACGCGGGCGACGTCCACGACCGTGACCGACTCGATCGCCGGCCGATATCGCGCGAGCTCGTCGTCCGGCAGCTCGTGCACGTGGATCCCCGACAGGGCGCCGACCACGGGCCCCGGGGTCTCGAACCGGAGCGGGAAGACCCCGATCAGGAAGTCCTTGGCAGCCCGCAGCTCCGCGTCGGTCACCGGCTCGTTCCGGAGGCGCTCGATCTCGGCCAGCGCGTCGGTCAGCGCAGCAACCGTGACCTCCGTGTTGACGGCCGCGCGGGCGGCGAACGGGCCGGCACCGCGCCGGAGGTCGAACCCCGCGAATGCGCCGTACGTGTAGCCCTTCTCCTCGCGCAGGCGGGCGTTCAGCCTCGAGTTGAACAGGCCGCCCAGGATGGCGCCCATCACCGACAGCGCGTGGAAGTCGTCGATCCGGCGCGGCAGGCCGCGATGCCCGATGCGGAACTCGGTCTGGACCGCGCCCGGCCGATGGACCACGCGGATGAGCCGATCGTCGACCGCTCCCTCGTCGACAATCCGGGGGGCGCCGAGGGGACCTGGTGCTCGGAGCGTGCCGAAGAGACGGTTGGCGAGGGCAGCGACGTCGATCGCGCCGAGCTCGCCGGCGACGATCAGCGCGGCGAGGCGCGGATCGAGCGCTCGGCGCCAGGTCGCCTCGAGGTCGTCGCGCTCCAGTGTCTCCACGGTCTCGCGGGTTCCACCGGCAGGCCGGTGGTACGGCGACGCCCGGGCATAGATGGTCTCGACGAACGCCTCGTCCGCGCGGCGCCGCGGATCGGCTCGGGCCTGGAGCAGGTCGTTCAGCCGCTCGTCTCTGAGGCGCTCCACTTCGGCGGCCGGGAACGTCGGCCGGCGGACCATCTCGGCGAGGAGCTCGAGTGCCTCCTCCAGCCGGTCGTTGACGACGTCCACGCTGGCCGACGTCGCATCCCATCCGGCCTCGGCATGGAGCGACGCGCCAAGACGCTCGGAGGCCTCGATCAGCGCCACAGCGTCGTACCGCTCGGTTCCCTCGGCCAGGGCACGGGCGGCGAGGACCGTCGCGCCGCCCAGATCCGCCGGCTCGTCGACGGCGCCGCGACGCACGATGAACGAGGCGGACACGAGGGGCCGCCCCGGGAGATCGACGACCAGCACCGTCAGCCCGTTCTGCAGCTGGTGACGCTCGAACGGCGGGAACTCATACGGGCGCGGCGTACCCGGGACGGGACGCGACGCGACGACCTCGGTCATGCCGCGACCTGCTCGTCCTCGGCCTCGGCGGCCTCGACCTCTGTCTCGGCCGGTTCCACCAGCGCGATCGAGTCGACCGGCGACTGCTCCGGGACGTAGGTCAGGACGACCCGGTTGTCCGGTCGCAAGGTGGCCGCCGCTGCCTCCTGGATATCCATCGCCGAAACGGACAAGTACCGCGCGAGGGTCCGGTTGATCCGCTCCGGCTCATCGAAGAGCGTCGCGTACATCGACAGGCGGTCGGCGCGCTCCTCGACCCTCGACAGCGCTCCCAGCTCGTCCGCCTCGATCAGTGCCCGGGCCCTCGCCAGCTCGTCGTCGCTGACCGGGTCCGTGGCCAGCCGCTCGAGCTCCTCGTGGAACGCGCGCTCCACCCGCTCGATGCCGACGCCCGGCCGGACTGTCGCCCAGCCGGCGGTGATCGAGGCGCCGCCCACGAAGCCGAGTGTGAAGAGCGCCACGTCCTGCGCGATGCGCTCCTGCCGGACGAGCCGCTTGTGCAGCCTGCTGCCCTTTCCGCCGGCGAGGATCTGCGATGCCACGTCCAGCGCATCCATTCGCGGATCGCCGAACG
>JACDAV010000324.1 GCA_013695255.1 Chloroflexota bacterium | reverse complement strand
GCTTCGCGACGTCCCTCGCCACCGAACCGCATCCTCCGCGCGCCCTCGCCGGCCCTGACCCGCGCCCGGGCCGTCCATACCGTGACCTGGGGCGTGGAGGTCCCGGTCCACCGGCGTGGGGCAGACGATGGGAGGAGCCGGCGCATGCGAGTGGGGAACGTTCGAGTCAGGCGGTCGGCGGTCGCTGCAACGCTGCTGACGATCGGAGCGCTGGCGGCGCCCGCGACCGTCGCCGCGGCGGAGCCAGGGCAGGTCGACAGCGGCGACACGGCCTGGCTGCTGGTCGCAACGGCGATGGTGATGGTGATGCTGCCGGGGCTCGCCCTCTTCTACGGCGGGCTGGTCCGGCGCAAGAACGTCCTGTCGACGATCATGCACAGCTTCTTCGGCCTGGCCCTGGTCAGCGTCGTCTGGGTGCTCGTCGGGTTCTCGATCGCCTTCGGGCCGGACGTGAACGGCATGGGCCTGATGGGCGGCGTCGACTTCCTCGCGTTCTCGAATGTCGGGCCCGCCCCGAGCGAGGTCTACGCGACGACCATCCCGTTCGTTCTGTTCGCGGGCTTCCAGATGATGTTCGCCGCCATCACGCCGGCGCTGATCACCGGCGCCTTCGCCGAGCGCAAGCGGTTCGGCGCCTTCGTCCTGTTCACGATCCTGTGGTCCGTCCTGGTCTACTCGCCGCTCGCGCACTGGGTCTGGGCGGCCGACGGCTGGCTGTTCAAGCTCGGCGCCCTCGACTTCGCCGGCGGCACCGTCGTCCACATCAGCTCCGGCGTCTCGGCGCTCGTCGTCGCCCTGCTCATCGGGCGTCGCGCCGTGAACGGTGACCGGATGGAGCCGCACGACGTGCCCATGACGGTGCTGGGCGCCGGTCTCCTGTGGTTCGGCTGGTTCGGCTTCAATGCCGGCTCCGCGGTCGCGGCCAATGGCCTCGCCGCCAACGCGCTGATCGTCACCAACACGGCAGCGGCCGCGGCGGTCATCACCTGGGTCCTCGCCAGCTACGTGCACAAGCGCAAGGTGAGCGTCATCGGCGCCGCCTGCGGCGCGGTGGCCGGTCTCGTGGCGATCACTCCGGCATCTGGCTACGTGACCGCGGGCGGGGCGCTCGCGATCGGGCTGGCAGCGGGCGGCCTGTGCTACAGCGCGACCCTTCTCCGCGAGCGGATCAAGATCGACGATGCGCTCGACGTCTTCGCGGTCCACGGGGTGGGCGGGATGCTCGGGGCGATGGCCACCGGGGTCTTCGCGACCACGGCCGTGAACGCCTACCCGGGCCTGATCGAGGGCAACGCCGGCCAGGTCGTGACCCAGTTGATCGCGGTCGGGGCGACCGTCGGGTACGCGGTCGTCTCCACGTTCGTGATCGTCAAGGTCGTCGACTTCGTCCTCGGCCTGCGGGTCGCCAGCGACGCCGAGGAGCTCGGGCTCGACCTGTCGGTCCACGGCGAGGCTGCCTACCAGCCGTAAACACGGCCGATCCATCGGCGCCGTATCACGGCGGCGCACCTCCAGGCCGGCCGGTCCCCTCCTCGGGACCGGCCGGCCCCTCCACCAAGCGGAGCCGACCGATGACCCGTCGATCCCCGCCCAGCCTGGACGATCCGCGCTACGAGCACGACGCCTGCGGCGTCGGCTTCGTCGCGGCCACCAGTCGCCGGAGCCGGGAGCGCGTGCTGCCGCTGGCGCTTGCCGGGCTGGCCGCGCTGGGTCACCGCGGCGCGTTCGGGGCGGACGGAGAGTCCAGCGACGGCGCCGGCGTCTCGCTTCCGCTCGACCCGGAGCTCATCGCCCGGCTCGCGCCGAACGTCGCCGGCAGCGGCCACGGGATCGTTCAACTTTTCCTGCCGCCCGGCCGGGTGCGCGGCGGCCGTGCCCGCGCCCTCGTCGAGCGGGTCTTCGCTGACGCCGGGGCGCCGGTGACGCGGTGGCGGCGGGTTCCCGTCGACCCATCGACCCTCGGCGCCTCCGCCCGAGCCTCGCTGCCGGACGTCCGGCAGGCGATCGTCGCCCGACCGGACGGCATGCGGCCCAGGGCGTTCGAAACCCGCCTGATCCTCGCCCGCCGCACGCTCGAGGAGGCGGCCCGGGCGGCCGGTCTCGCGGACCTCAGCGTCCCCTCCGCCTCGTCGCGGACGCTCGTCTACAAGGGCCTGGTCGCGGGCGACCGCCTGGCCATGCTCTACCCGGACCTCGCCGAGCCCGTGCCGCTCAGCTATGCCATCTTCCACCAGCGGTATGCGACCAACACGCATCCCCAGTGGCGGCTCGCCCAGCCGTTCCGCCACCTCGCGCACAACGGCGAGATCAACACCGTGCGCGGCAACCGCGAGCAGCTGCGCGGCCGGCGGGCCGATCCCGCCGGCGCCACCGCCCGCGGGCTGCTGGCTGCCGGGCCGCTGCTGTCGACGGACGGCTCCGACTCCCTCTCGCTCGACGAGGCGGTCGAGGTGCTCCAGCTCACCGGCTGGGACCTGCCGACGGCGCTGCTGACGGCGATCCCCGAATCCCTCGCGCTGCGCCTGTCGCCCCACCCGCAGGTCGCAGCGCTCCAGCGCCGGACCGCCGGGCTCCTCGCCCCGTGGGACGGCCCCGCCGCCCTGGTCTGGGGCGATGGCCGGCGGGTCGGGGCGCTGCTCGACCGCAACGGCCTGCGACCGCTGGCCTGGGCGCTCACCGCGGACGGCATCGTCGTCGCGGCCTCCGAGGCCGGGGCGGTGCCGCTCGCGGCGTCCGAGACGATCCG
>JACDAV010000309.1 GCA_013695255.1 Chloroflexota bacterium | reverse complement strand
GCCGATCAGCGTGGCGGCCACGCCCAGCGCCGAGCCGGCGAGGAACCCCGCTTGCCAGACGCGGTTCCGGCGCAGCGCGGCGGTGTCTCGGCCGCCCCGCGCGGTCCCGCGACCGGACGCGTTCACGGGACCGCCTCGCTGAGCTGGACGCCGCTGATCTCCGGGAACAGGTCGCCGAACAGGCGGCTCGCCACCGACCGGAAGGCGTCGACGTCACCGGTGGTCAGCTGCGCGTGCGTGGCCGACAGGCGGATCTCGTCCGGCCGGTCGTGGCCGTCCCGGCCGGCGTCGGCCGCCGTGCCGCGGGTGGTGCCGGGCGCCTCGAGGCCGTTCACGCTCAGCAGCTCCGCCAGGGCGGAGGCCGTCGCCGCCGCCGAGTCGACGATCGCCACGCGGTCGCCAACCACGCCCGCGATGACCGAGCGCAGCAGCGGATAGTGCGTGCAGCCCAGCAGCAGCGTGTCGATCCTGGCCGAGGGCGGCAGGGGGAACACGAACTCACCCGCCGCATCCCGCTCGCCGAGCAGTGGGGCAAGGGACTCCGCGACGACCGCCTCGACCGCCGGCCCGCTCAGCTGGCCGGCCTCGACCATGGGCACGAGAGCCGGCGTCGCGTGCTCGTAGACCTCGACCGCCGGATTCTCCTCCTTGATCGCCCAGAAGTACGCCCGCGATCGGACGGTGGCCGGCGTCGCGATGACGCCCACGCGCCGGTTGCGGCTGGCGAGCGATGCGGCCGAGGCGCCCGGCCGGATGACGCCGAGGATCGGGAGGTCGTAGCGCCGGCGGAGGTGCGGCAGCGCAACCGCCGTCGAGGTGTTGCAGGCGATCACGACCGCCTTGACGTCGCGCGCCACGAGAAGGTCGACCGACTCGCTCGAGAACGACAGGACCTCCTCGTCCGGCCGGACGCCGTAGGGTGTCCGGGCATTGTCGCCGAGGTAGATCGTCGATTCGCTCGGCAGCCGCCGGACGATCTCCCGGAGGACGGTGAGGCCGCCGACCCCTGAGTCGAAGACGCCGATCGGCCGGGGGTCTGACACGCTCGGCGCCTTACAGCCCGGACCCGACCGGTTGCCGGACGGCGGCCATCACCTCGGTCGCCACCTGCATCACGTCCTGGCTGATCGGCGCGGCCGGGTTCGCAAGAACGAACGGCACGCCGTCGTTGTTGCTCTGGACGACCAGCCGACCATCGGACACCACGTGGTGCTCCGGGGTGCGACCGAGTGCGCGCGGGAGGTCATCCGGGTTGAGCCCGCCGGCCCAGTCGGCGCGGTTGAGGAGGTAGCGGACCTTGGTGGCGGGGTAGCCGATCGCCCGGAAAGTGTCCGCCATCGCGATCGTGTTGTGGATGGTCGTGACGTCGTAGGTGACGATCTCGAGGATCGTGTCGCTCGCGTCGAGGAACGCGAGGTTGACGTCATTGAGGGCGGGGCTCATGTCGATGATGACCGCCTGGTAGACCCGGCGCAGCAACGAGAGGATCTTGTCGAGGTCGCGAACCGTGACCATCTCGGCCATCTCGACCCGTGGCGGGGCGAGCAGGATATCGATCCCGGACGGATCGCGCCACAGCACGTCGTGGAGGTCCGACTCCGCGATCCGGTCCGTCGGCAGATCGAGGATCGACGGCGCGTCAGCCGGGACCTTGAGCAGTGCGCGGAGGTCGCCGAACTGGAGGCTGCCGTCGATCAGCACCGTCCTCAGGTCGAGCTGGCCGATCGCACAGGCCAGGTTCAAGGCGATCGTCGTCTTCCCGACGCCACCCTTGGGCGCGAACACGGACAGGACCCGTGACCCGCCCGCTTGCGTGGCGGCGCCGAACTCCCGGTGGACCTGGGTGACCCGGGTGACGAGGTCGTAGCCGGAGAACGGCATCGTCAGCACGCCATGGATGCCTCGCTCCGGGTCGACGGCGACGGGCTGCTGCGGAACCGTCAACACGATCACCGGCGTGCCCAGGTCCGACACCCGGATCTGCTCGATGACCTCGGGTGCCTTGATGCGCCCCTGGAGCAGCGCGTCGACGATGATGACGTCCGGCCGAAGCTCGGCAGCCTGCGCGATGACGCGGCTCCCGTCGGCCAGCACATCGAGGAGCTTCACCGACGTCTGTGAGGTGAGCAGTGCACGCACGTGCTGCGCGACCTGCGGCACGTCCTCGACGAGGAGCATTCGCGTCTGGTCGGAGGGCGGCATCGCCGCCGAGTGTACAGGCCGACCCGCGTCCGGGCCCCGACCGGCCGGCGATCCCTGGACGATCAGGGACGAACGGCGAGCAGGATCGCGCGATCGCTGCCCGGGGCCAGGGGCTCGAGGCCGTAGCCTCCCGCCACCAGCTCGACCTCGAGTCCGGCGTCCTCGGCGAAGCCGGCCAGCTCGTCCGCCGAGACCAGGCGCATCGTGTCGACGCGCAGCCAGCGTCGCGGCCTCTCGCCGGGCGGCCCCGCCTCATACAGCGTGGTGAGACGCACCGTCTGCGTGGCTGCGTCGTGCTGCGCCGAGCCGATCTTCGTGATCTGGTCGCCAGTCGCGGCGTCCAGACGGCCCCACTCCAGGATGAGGCGGCCGTCGAACCGCGCCAGGTCTTCGGCGTCCGGTTGCCATGCGTCGACGACCGCCAGGCCGCCCGGCTCCAGATGGGCGGCCATGGTCCGCAGCGCCTCGCGCTGGGCGCGCCTGCTCCCCAGCGCAAGGATCGAGTTCAGGCCGATGAAGGCGAGGCGGAACCGCCCCGCGTCCGGGAGACGGAGACCGACGAGGTCCGCTTCGACCCAGGTCATCCGCCCGGCCACCTCGGCGCCGGCCAAGGCGGCGGCTGTGCGGGCGCGGTCGAGCATCGCCGGGTCGATGTCGACCCCGGTGATCCGGTAACCGGCCCGGGCGAGCGGAACGGCCAGCCGGCCGCTCCCGGCGGCCAGCTCCAGGACCGGGCCGCCAGTCCGACCGGCGAGAGCCAGGTACAGGTCGACGTCGCCCGGGTCTTCGGTGAGGTCCAGGTCGTAGAGGTGGGCGAGGGCCGCAGCCGACTCCGGGTCGCGGGGCGTCAGATCGCTCGTGGTCGATGCCTCCCTCCGTTCGGGTTGGGCGAGCGTCAGGACCGCTCGGCGCCGACTTCCCACCGGACACGTCGACCGTCGCGCTTCTTCACGGCCAGCGCGCTGAGTGCCTCGAGCACGGCCCGGTTGGCCGCCATCGCGGTCGTCTCGGCATGATCGTACGGAGGGCTCACCTCGACCACGTCCATCCCGGCCAGCTCCACCTGGCCGACGATCTGCCGGATCGCCCGCAGCACCTCGCGGGTCAGCATCCCGCCCGGCTCCGGCGTTCCCGTGCCCGGCGCCAGGCCGGGGTCGATGACGTCGATGTCGAGGCTGAGGTAGACGTAGTCCGGGCCGTCGAGCGCCTCGGCGATCGCATCGGCGATCACCGCTTCCGCGCCGCGCTCCTCGATCTCGCGCATGAGGTGCCAGCGCAGGCCCTGCTCCTTCATCCAGGCGAATGTCGATGGGGGCGGCCAGTAACCGCGCAGTCCGACCTGAACGAAGTTCCGGCCGGCGATCGCGCCGGACTCGATCAGCCGCCGCATCGGCGTGCCGTGACCGGCCAGCACGCCCCAGTCGTCATTGGCGGTGTCGGCGTGCGCGTCGAAGTGGACCATGCCCACGCTGCCCGGTCGACGCACCTCGGCGACGGCGGTCGCGGAGGGCCAGGTGATCGAGTGATCGCCACCGAGGACGAACGGGATGGCCCCCGTCTCTGCCACTTCCCGAACCTTGCGGTAGATCAGCGCGTGCGCCCGCTCGGTCCAGGCGGGCACGACATTCGCGTCGCCGGCGTCGACGACGACGAGCTCCACCAACGGCTCGACATCGAGCTGGAGCGAGTTCAGCGATCCGCTGCCGTAGTTCGCCTCGCGGATCGCCCGCGGACCGAACCTCGCACCCGGCCGGTGGCTCACGGCGTCATCGAACGGCGCCCCCACGATGGCGGCGTCGACCCGGCGGGCTCGGAGCTCCGCGGGGTCCGTGACCCAGGGAAGCTTCTGGAACGTGCTGGGCCCGACGTAGATCGGCAGGTCGAAGTCGCTGTAGGTCTCGTACTCGCGATCCCAGCCGTTCCGGGCGGCGAAGTCGACGGGCAGACTGGACCCGGCTTCGGGGTCGTGGGGGCGCTCGGCCACGGTGGCTCTCCCTCCGGAGACGGGGCGCGGCGCAGGCGCTGTGCCGGCCGCGGAGCTCGGTCCGTCTCACCTGGAGCGCCGCCGGTTCGGGTCCTGCCGTCCAGCGGGGCGCGCCTGGCGCGATCCTAGCACCGTCCGATCAGTCCTCCCCGCGAAACTCGCGCCAGGCCGCCTCGACCAGGTGCGGGTCGGCGAGCAGGTCCCAGGCCGTCTGCGCGACCAGGGTGGCCGCGAGGAGCGTGGTCTCGTCCGCCCGTGGGGTCACGGCCGCGTCGCGAAAGGCGAGCGAGTGGCCGGCGGTGCCCTCCGGCGCGATCGCCAGGTCCGGATGGATGGTGGGCACGACCCAGCTGACGTTGCCCATGTCCGTGCTGCCACTGGTGGGATCCGGCCCCTGGTCTTCGACGCCGTAGGCGGCGGCGTTCGCGATCCACCGCTCCGCCAGGCGACGGTTGTTCTTCATCGTCGCGGCGCCGCCCTCGAAGACGACCTCGACCTGCGTGCCGGTTGCGAGTGCTGCACCCTTGCACATCTCGCGGAACCGGGCCTTCATCCGCCCGTATTCGGCCTGGTCCGGGCTGCGCAGCATGAACCAGGCTTTCGCCCGGTCCGGGATGATGTTGGCCGCCGTGCCGCCCTCCTGCACGACCCCGTGAACCCGGTTGTCCGGCTGGAGCTGCTGCCGCCACAGCCCCACCGCGCTGAAGAGCAGCACCAGGGCGTCGAGCGCGTTGAGCCCCTTCCACGGATCCGCGGCGGCGTGCGACTGCCGGCCGGTGAACGTGACGTACACGTCCTCCGAGGCGAGCGGAAAGGACAGGACATGGTTCCGATCGCACGGGTGGTAGAGGAGCGCCGCGTCCAGCCCCTCGAACAGCCCGTCGTCGATCATGTACTGCTTGCCGCTGCCACGCTCCTCCGCCGGCGTGCCGAGGAACACGACCTCACCCGGGAGCTCCGGCCGCAGGCCCGCCAGGGCAATCGCCGCTCCCACGCCGGAGGCCGCCATCGTGTTGTGGCCGCAGCCATGGCCAAGACCTGGCAGCGCGTCGTACTCGGCCAGCACGCCCACGCGCGCGCCAGGGCCGCTCCCTCCCCCGGGCATGCGGCCCCGAACCGCCGTGGCCAGCCGCCCAGCCGGGCGCTCGACCGCGTAGCCATGCCGCTCGAGCACCTCCGCGATCCAGGCCGATGCCTGGTGCTCCTCGAACGCGGGCTCCGGGCTGGCGTGGATCCGGTGGCTCAGGTCCAGGATCTCGGCGCGGGCGCCCTCGACAGCCATGGCAAGACGGGCCTTCGCGTCGGCGTGCGGCTCCGCGGGTCGGGCGGCGATGCGCGTCGGCAACGGTCCTCCTCGGGGTGCGGGTGCCGGCTCGGCGGCAGTGGCGCGCGGGCCTGACCGGCGCGTCATCGTTCGGCGGACAGCGCCGCCTCGGCGATGAGCACCATGCCCAGGATGAACAGCGCGATCGCGGGGTCGAACACGCCCTGCAGACGCAACACGACGAGGACCAGGACGACCACGCCCACCCATGCGCCGCGCCGGACCGCGCGCAGCCAGTCGCCCCGAAAGGCGACCCGCCGATGACGCGAGAAGACGGACAGCCAGAACAGCGGCATCACGGTCAGCCCGATGGCCAGACCCATCAGCGCCGCGCCCAGAAATCCCGCCCCGGGGTCGAGGCGGGGGTCCCTGGTGAAGACGACCAGCCCGACCAGGAGCCAGACCACCCCGGCGGCCGCGAACAGGCCGAGATTCGTGAGCCGGTCGCGCGCCTCCATCGGTTGCGAGTCTACGGGCTGGCGGCGCTACCGCGCCCCGAGCGACGCCCTCGGCGTGGATCGGCGGTTCCTGCGCGGCGGGCCGGCCGCCAGCCGTGCCTGCATCACCCGCGACTTACCGCGCTCGACGGGCAGATCTCCCGGAAGGCGCACCACGAGCAGGCGAGGTAGTCCGGCCTGGGGGTGTAGTCGCGGGCCCGCATCCCCTCGGCGGCACGGGCGATCTTCGCTCTCGCCTTCTCGAGTCGCGCGGGCTCCACCTCCGCCCGGCCGACGAGGCCGGACTCGAGGAAATGGAGCTGCACGGCATCCGGCAGACGACCGGTCATCGCCTCGTAGCCCATGGCGTAGATCTGGAGCTGGAGCGAATCGCGGGTGCGCTGACGGGCTCGCACGGGATCTCGCACGTCGCTCGACTTGTAGTCCGTGATCGTGACCCGCTCCCGACCCAGCAGCGGCAGCGTCGGTGTCACCACATCAGCATGGGGTCGTGCGGCTGCATCCGTCTGCTCAGCGACGGCGGTCGGGTCCGCCGGCTCGACGTCCACGCGATCCCATCGGCCGCGGATTCGGTCGCCGCCCAGGGTGAAGCTGAACTCGCGCTCGACGTAGGTGGGGATCACGGCGTCCGGCTGCAGCTGCTCCTCGCGAAACCGCCGCAGCGCGTCCCGTCCCGCTTGCCGTCTGGCTTCCTCGTGCTCACGAGACAGGAAGCCCTCGTTCCGCCAGGCGCTCTCGAACGACTCGAACAGCTCCGCCTCGCTCATCACGTCACCGCGGGCATGCCGCCGGTGGAACTCCTGGACCACCTGGTGGAGCGCCGCTCCGTACACGATCGCGTGATGCGGGGCCAGCGGCACGCGAAGGACATGCGCGTACTTGTACTTGAGGGGACAGGTCAGGTAGTCGTCGACGGCGTAGAAGCTGAGCGTCAGCGGCTCCTCGACCGGCCCCCGTGACGGCCCCGTCGAGCGCTCCGCCGCCTCGAAGGACGCGAGCCGCTCGAGCGGCGGCGAGGCGCGCGTGCCACGTCCCGGCGTGCTCGACGCGACCGGGAGGTCCAGCGCCTCGAGCACGAATGGCGACACCCGGCGAGCGCGTGCACCGCCGTAGTCCGCGGCATGGCTCAGGATCAGCTCGTCACGCGCCCGGGTCATCGCGACGTAGAACAGCCGGCGCTCCTCCTGCAGCCGGAAGTCACCCTCGGGCAGCGTCTCCTGGACGAGCTCGAGCGGCATCGCGAGCGTCTCGGCACGGCCGCGCATCGGAAACCGGTCGACCACCAGCCCGGGCAGGTAGACGACCGGGAACTCGAGCCCCTTCGCCTTGTGCACCGTGAGCACGGCAACCGCGTCCGCGTCCGCGTCCACGTCCGCGGTCGGCGGATCGTCGCCGGCCTCGATCAGCGTCTGCAGGTGGCGCGCGACGAAGATGGCCCGGTCGTCCGCGAGCAGCGCGGACTGGGCGCGGACGATCTCGAAGAAGCGGGCGATGTTCTGGAGTGCCTCCTCGGCGGCGACGCTCTCCGTCGCGACGAGCCGCGACAACAGCCCGGTCCCGCGGAGGAAGGCGTAGAGCACCTCGCCGGCCGGCCGCTCCCGCGCGAGCTCCAGGTAGCGGTGCAGGTCCGCGACCAGCTTGCCGACCGTTGCCCGGGTCTCCGACCGAACCCGGAGGATCCCCGGCTGGCGATCGAGCTCCTGGAGCACGTCCCACACCGAGCGATTCCGTCGGCGCGCCGTGTTGACGATCGCCGTCAGGTCGTCCCCCGTGACCCCGTACACGTCCGAGGCGGCGACCGCGTAGAGGTCGACACTCGAGCCCGGATCGGACATGGCGCGCAGGAACGCCATCAGGAGCCGGATCTCCGACCGGGCGTACAGGCCCGAGGTGCCGGAGAATCGCCACGGGACGCCGGCCATGTTCAGGCTTCGGAGGATCGGATCCGCCGAGCCATTCGTCCGCACGAGCACGGCATGGTCGCGGTGGCGGGCGCCCGATCTCACCCGACGGGTGATGTCCGCGGCCAGCCAGTCCGCCTCATCCGCACCGGTGGCGAACGCCTCGAGCCGCACCGGCGGCGGGTCGTCCATGCGCCGCTCCGCCCGGAGCCGCTTCGACAGGCCGATCCGGACCTCGAGCCGGTCTGGATCGTTGAACCGCACGAGCCGGTAGGCGGCGTCGAGGATCGGCGCCCTGGACCGGTAGTTCCGGCGCAGCACAACGGCCCGCGCCCCGCGGTGGCGGGCCTGGAAGTCCAGGATGTTGCTGATCGCCGCGCCTCGGAACTTGTAGATCGACTGGTCGTCGTCGCCCACCACCGTGACGTTGTTGTGCGGCTGGACGAGCAGCGCCACGAGCTCCGCCTGGGCGCGGTTGGTGTCCTGGAACTCGTCGACGAGCACGTAGCGGAACCGCCGCTGCAGCTCCGCGCGCGCGGCCGGCGAATCACGAACCAGGCGCAGCGCGAGGCTGACCTGATCGCCGAAGTCGATGAACCCGTGCTCCGCGAGCAGCTCCTGGTATCGGGCGTAGGCTCGTGCCAGCTCGTGCTGTCGCCGGGCCGTCTCGGCGGCGGCCCCGGCCGCGTCTCCCGCACCGCTCGCTGCCGTCTCGCCGGTCCGGCCGGCGGCGGTCGCGAGGATGGCGGCGTCCGCCCGCAGCCTCTGGGCGTGCTCGAGATAGGTCGCCGGCGCCACGTCCTCGTCCTTGCACCGGCTGAACAGGGTCGCCAGCGCCGACAGGAAGCGGGTGGGATCGCCGAGCGGGCGGTATTCGTCGAGCTCGAACCGGAACAGGTTCTCGCGCAGGAAGATGACCACCTCCGGGCGCGACAGGACACGGACGTCCGTCGGCAGCCCCAGCTCGAGCGACCACTCCCGGATGACACGGTCACCGAAGGCATGGAACGTCCCGATCGCCGTGTCCGTGTACCCGTACGGAACGAGCTGGTCGACACGGATCTGCATCTCTTCCGCCGCGCGATCCGTGAAGGTGAGCGCCAGGATCTCCGAGGGCCTGGCGCGCCTGGTCGCGATCAGCCAGGCGATACGCCGGGTGATGACCTGCGTCTTGCCGGTCCCCGCGCCCGCCACCACCAGCAGTGGCCCGTCGCCGTGCGTCACGGCCCGAAGCTGCTCCGGGTTGAGACCGTGCAGCAGGGCGTCGAGCCCCAGCGGCACGTCACCACGGGCGTCGGTGTCGGGGGCATCGAGGAGGCCGTCCCAGACGGGCAGCTGGTCCAGTGAAGCCCGTTCGCGACGCGGCCGTGGGCTCCTCATCGCATCGGGTTCGGGGCGGACGTCGAGGACCATGCGCGGAGCATCGCGGGTGACCGTGACACCTAGCCTGTCAGACCGCCGTGGCGGACCGCTCGGCGCGGACGCGACTGGCTCGGTCGGCGCGGTGGTGGCAAAGTGGCCTCCTCGGGCGGGGTCGCGCGCAGTCTAGCAACGCCGAATCACCGCCCACGCACCCGGCCGACCGACCGACCGGTGCTATCCTCCTGCCGCCATCGACCGCACCCCACCGAGGAATCGCCACCGATGCCCAAGCGCTCGCGAGGCACCGTCCGGCCCGGCCAGCGACGCCCGATCCAGCGGTCCGCCTTGCGCCCCGGGCCTGCCCCGCTGTCCGCCCCGCCGCTCGCGGCCGGCGCTCCCGCAGCCCCCATC
>JACDAV010000303.1 GCA_013695255.1 Chloroflexota bacterium | reverse complement strand
TCGCCCCAGAGGACGACCGGCTCCGCGATCGCCTGGCGGACCTGGCGCGGCGTCAGCTCGGTCCAGCGGGAGCCGGCGAGGTTGCGCAGGATGTAGTCCCGCCGGACGACCGGTGGCGCGTCCTTCGGGACCACCAACCTGCCGTCCTTGTCCGGCTTCGCGAACCGGTATGGATCCATCGTCGATGGGGACTTCGGCAACGCGGCCAGGAGAGCGGCCTGGGCGGGGGTCAGCTCGCTCAGCTTCTCGATCCCGAAGTACACGCGGGCGGCCGCCGCGATGCCGTACGCGTCGTGACCGTAGTAGATCTCGTTCAGGTAGGCGGTGATGATCTGTTGCTTGCCCTTCTCGCCCGGGAACGCCTCGGTGAGGCGCGAGGCCTGGATGAGCTCCTTGGCCTTGCGAAGGTAGGGATCGGAGCCGGGCTGGACGTACTCGTCCGGCAACAGCCGGGCACGGACCAGCTGCTGGGTGATCGTGGAGGCGCCCCGCTCGCTCTCGCCGGCGACGTTCTCGCTGATTGCCTGCAGGATCGCCGCCGGGTCGTAGCCGTCGTTCTCCCAGAATGACCGGTCCTCCGCCGTCACGGTCGTGTCGAGGACGAGCTTGGGAACGTCCGCGTAGGCGACGACCCAGCGAAGCTGCTGCTGGAACCGCCCCAGCTCGACGTCCCCGGAGCGGTCGTACACCACCGAGGGTTGCGCGAAGGTCAGGTCCTGCAGCTGCGCCGGGTCCGGGAGGTCCGTCGACAGGGCGGTGACGGTGGCCACCGCGGCGATCCCCATCAGCCCGACCGTGCCGCTCACCATCAGCACGGCGGTGAGAGCCAGGAGGCCAAGGATGAGCGGCAGGCGGTTGCCACCGCTCGGACGTGGGCGGGTCCGGCGGTGGACGTAGCGGCTCGCGGTGGGGCGCAGCCGCCCGGACGCGCCCGCGCGGTGACGGCTGGGGCGGCGGGAGTTCACGGCTGGATCCTCACCGCGCGGCCGTCACGGACGGTCGCCGCCGGTGCGGAGCGCGGTATCGCCATCCTTGCAGACGGCCGCATTTCGGGTCGAGCATCGAACGCCATTGTCACCGCTCCGGCGCAACCACGCGCAGCAGAGCGCCATCGAGGTCCGTGACGTAGAGCTCGCCGGCCTCGTCCTCGCCGAACGAGCTGATCGAGCGCCCCGTCTCGGCCACGACCACCGGTGCTTCCACGACATCGCTGCGCGCATCGATCGCCCACAGGGTGCCGGAGCAGTAATCCGCGAACAGGTAGGCGCCCCGGAGCCCCGGCCACTCGCTGCCCCGGTAGACCACGCCGCCCGTCACCGAGCAGCCGAAGTCGTGGGAGTACTCGGTGACCGGCGGCATGAGGCCCTCGGTGGAGCAGCCGTCGTCGCGGAAGCAGTGGTTGCCCTCGACCACGCTCCAGCCGTAGTTCAGACCGGCGGCGCCGCCTCGCGCGACATCGATCTCCTCCCACTGACCCTGCCCCACGTCGCCGATCCAGAGATCGCCCGTCTCGCGGTCGAAGCTGAACCGCCACGGGTTGCGCAGGCCGAGGTGGAGGATCTCCGGGCGGGCGTCGTCCCGGCCGATGAACGGGTTCGACTCGGGGATCGTGTACGGTCGCCCGTCGCTCTGACCGTCGACGCCGATGCGGAGCAGCTTGCCCAGGTGGGTGTCCAGCCGCTGACCGGTCGCCTGCGGGTCGCCGGCGCCCCCGCCGTCGCCGGTCGCGATGTACAGCAGGCCATCACGGTCGAAGGCCAGCCCGCCGCCGTTGTGATTGCCCGCGAAGTCGTCCATCCGAAGCAGCTCCCGCTCGTAGTCCGGGTCGGCCCGTTCCGGATCCGACGGATCGAGACGGCGTTCTGCGACGACCTGGTCGCGTTCGGTGTCCGTGTAGTAGATGAAGAAGCGCGGATCGTCGGGGAAGCGGGGATGAAGGGCGAAGCCGAGCAGACCCTGCTCGCCGCCGGCCGTCACGCGGCTCGCGACGTCCAGGAACGGTTGATCGGCCAGCTGCCGGTCGCGCACGACCCACACCCGGCCACCCCGTTCGGTCACGAACAGGCGGCCGCTGCCGTCCGCCGGCGCCGTCACAGCCAGCGGTGCCCCGGGGATCTCCAGGTAGGGCTCGAGCGTGACGGACACACGGGCCGGGTCGAACGACCGGGTCGGCGCTGCGCTGGGCGAGCCCGACGGATCGGGCGAGCCCGACGGGCTGGCCGGGGCGGTGGAACGATCTGACGACGAGGGCGGCGCCGCAGACCCGGACGCCGGCCCACCGGTGGGCGCGCCCGAGTCCGTCGGAGCAGCGGGGGTGCCAGCTCCCGACGCGCACCCCGCGGCCGCCAGCAGCGCGACGGCGACGATGGCGGGCAGACGGAACCGGGACGTGTAGCGGCGGGGCATGCGGCAGTCCTTGCGCGGCTGGGAGATAGGGAGGCGCGGGCCGGCCTTCAGCCACCCGGGCACCACGCTGATGCATACGCTGCGCGGGTCGGTCTGGTTCGTCTGGCGATCTCAGCGCCCCTCGTCCGGTGTGGCGGACCGGGCCAGGCGGCTCTCCGCGGCGGATCGCAGGGCCTCTGCAAGCTCCGGTGCGCGACCCACCTCGTCATGGCGGAAGAACGCGAACACGTCGTGGCCGGCGGCGAGAAACGGGACGATGCGATCCGCC
>JACDAV010000298.1 GCA_013695255.1 Chloroflexota bacterium | reverse complement strand
CGCCAGCTCGGCCGCGATGTCGTCCGGGGTCGCCTCGGCCTCGGCCGGTGTGGCGGCGGCCGCGGCGGCCGCTTCGCGCTCGGCCCGGGCGCCCGGCAGCAGGTCCTCGTCCTCGTCGACGTCCGGCTCGAACGTCAGCGCGGCGCCACCGGCCAGTGCGGCAACGAGCTCGTCGGATGCCTCGGCGTCCTCGTACTCGGGCTCGGCGGCCATCATCTCGGGCTCGGGCTCGGCCGACGCCCGGACGGCGCGCTGCTGCGCGCCCTCGATCGCGGCATCGGCCACGAGCGAGCACAGCAGCCGGATCGAGCGGATCGCGTCGTCGTTGGCCGGAATGATGTAGTCGAGCTCGTCCGGGTCGACATTCGTGTCGCCCGTCCCGACGAGTGGGATCTCGAGCTTGTTCGCCTCCGTGACGGCGATCCGCTCCCGGTGCGGGTCGACGACGAAGATCGCGCCTGGCGTCCGCTTCATGCGTCGGATGCCGCCGAGCGTGAGGTTCAGGTGGTTCAGCTCGTCGGTCAGGCCGGCGGCTTCCTTCTTCGACATCCGCTCGAACTCACCCGACTCCTGGCGCGCCTCGAGCTGCTCGAGCAGGCCGATCCGCTTCTTGATGGTCACGAAGTTGGTCATCATGCCGCCCAGCCAGCGCTTGTTCACGTACGGCATGCCGGCCCGTGTCGCCTCCTGGGCGACGGGCTCCTGGGCCTGCTTCTTGGTCCCGACGAAAAGGACCACGTCGCCGCGCGCGACGGTCTCGCGGATGAAGTCCAGCGCGGCGTCCAGACGCTTGACGGTCTGGGCGAGGTCGATGATGTGGATCCCGTTGCGCTCGGCGAAGATGTACGGGCGCATCTTGGGGTTCCAGCGGCGGGTCTGGTGGCCGAAGTGGACCCCGGCCTCGAGCAGCTGCCGCATCGAGACGGACGGCATGAGAGAGCGCCTCCTGTTCGGTTCGAACCTCCGCGGGCCACGTCGCCGGGGACCGGTCGTGCCCTTGCGGCTGCTGCCGTAACGGCCGACCGGCACCGTCCCGGTCCGGAACGGTCCGCGTGTGAGCTCCGCCACGCACGTGACGGGCGTTTCATGGACGTGCCGCGGACTCCCGCGGCGGGCCGGAGTGTAGCACAGGGGCCCTCGGCGGCCGATCATGGGCGCGGCATGCCGCGAGCGGCGCGCCAGGCGGACGGCGAGCGCCCGTGTCATGCTGGCAAGCTGGGAACGCGAGCGGCCCCTCAGCCGCCCGGTGGTCCGCCTGCCGGGCCAAGGGATGGACGAGCAAGCGTGAGCGGCCCCTCAGCCGCCCGGTGGTCCGCCTGCCGGACCAAGCCCGCCGGGCCAAGCCCCGCCCGAGCGCCGTCCCGATCGGATCCTTCCTTCCATTCGCGGTCGACGGCTGGTACGCGCGCACTGTCGCCCGCGGCGCTCCCCGCGGTCAATGGCTTGCCGCCGGGTCGACGACTCGGCCCATGAAGAGGATGGCGCCCGTCTCGCGGTCGCGGATCGCGAACAGAAAGGGCCGGTCGGCGCGGACCGTGCAGGTGTCGGGCGGTCCCCCGCCGGTGTCCATGCCGACGACGGTCACGGCGGCCGCCTCGGTGCCCTTCTCGTCGACCGAGATGTTGGCCTGGTGGATCACCATCCCGATGTGGAGCCGGTCCTTCGCCGTCATCCCCGAGAAGTCCGCCGTCGCCGGGTCGAAGGCCGCCGGCATCCCGAGCGCGTCGAGAATGGAAAGAAGATCCTCGCGCGTCTCGAAGTCGAATCTCGGGAGCGAGACGTCCGGGACGGCGATCTGGTCGGCGAACGCGGCGTCGATGGCCGCCAGTCGGTCGGCGTCGAGGTCGGCCTCGAACGCGGCGTGGTCGTCGGGCACGATCACCAGCATCGACAGGGTGTGGCCGAGGTAGGCAAGGTCCATGGCGCCCCAGCCGTCACCAGTTGCGCACTTCGCGCCGCTGAAGGCGTGCATCATCGGCACGTCGACGACGGATCTGTCCGGCCGGGTGAACGGGTCGGTGGACGTCCGGTCCGCCGCGAACGGCTGGTACCAGGGCGCCTTCAGGTAGATCGCATTCACCAGCGCCAGCCGGGTGTCCGCGGTGATGTCGTCCGGCTTCAGGACCTCGGGGATCCGTTCACGCGTCTGCTCACTGGCCCACGCATTGATCAGAAGGCGTGCGGCCTGCGGGTCGGTCGCGAAGTCGACCAGGTTGACGCCGGCTCCGAAGCGC
>JACDAV010000291.1 GCA_013695255.1 Chloroflexota bacterium | reverse complement strand
CGCCCGGATCGGGCGGAGCTTCCGGCGCCGATCGTGCGTGCGGCCGTCGAGGCAGCGCGATCCCTCGGCGTCCCGGTCGCCGCGCACTGCCATGCGAGCGCGGCGATCGCGCGCGCCGTCCGTGCCGCCGTGACCACGATCGAACACGCCTCGTTCGTGTCCGCGCAGGGCGTTGTGGTCTTCGACGGCGAGCTCGCGGCGCGGATGCTCGACGCCGACATTGCCGCGGTGCCCACGCTCAGCGGCGCGCTCCGGACGGCGGCGCGCTACCGGCTGGTCGGCGCCCACAACCCCGCCGACAGGGACGCGATCGCGCGGCTCGAGTCGCGCCGCGCGCTCACGGCGCAGCTCCTCGAGCTCGGGATATCGATCCTCGCCGGCTCCGACAGCGGTGTGACGGACACGCCGCACGACAGCCTCCACGACGAGCTGGCGGCATTGGTCGACATCGGGCTGTCGCCGCCCGAAGCCATTCGGACCGCGACGGTGGAGGCGGCGCAGCGGCTGGGCCTGGCCGACCGCGGCAGCGTCGAGGTCGGGAAGCGGGCCGACCTGCTCATCCTCGACACGAACCCGCTCGAGCACCTCGCGGCACTGCGGTCGCCTCGATCGGTCATCGCGGCCGGCCGGCTCCTGCCGTCAGCTCGCTGATCGCGCCCAGGGCCTTCAGGCCGTGCCCGGTCAGCGCGACGACGACCCGTTCGTGCTGCCGATCTGCCTGGCCGATGCCGGCATGCGCCGCCGCCGACGTCGGCTCGACAAAGAGACCCTGCGCCAGCAGCCGGCGCAGCGACGACCGGATCTCGTCGTCCGTGACCTCGATGATGTCGCCGCCGGTCTCCCGAACGGCGGCCAGGATCTGCCGCGCCCGTGGGGGTCGGGCGATCACGATCCCCTCGGCGATGGTGGCACCGACCTCGGCCTCGAGCACGTCCGGATCGCCCGCTCGGAACGCCCTGGCCAGCGGCGCGCAGGCGCTGCTCTGGACGCCGACGAGGCGGGGAACCCGGGCGATGAGGCCAGCCGTTCGAAGGCGGGCGAACCCGAGGTGCATTCCGAGCAGCAGCGTGCCACCCCCGAGCGGCGCGACGACGGCGTCCGGGGCCTGGCGCCCCAGCTGCTCGAAGACCTCGTAGGCGAACGTCGCCGTGCCGGCGAGAAAGGCCGGCTGCCAGAGATGCGACGCATAGATCGCGTTCGGGCCCGCCTCCACGACGAACGCTCTCGCCGCGTCCGCGGAGGCCGAACGAGGACCTCGGACGGGGACGACGGTCGCGCCGTGAGCGCGGATCTGGAGCAGCTTCGCCGGTGAGGCCCCGGCCGGCACGAACACCCGCGCCGGCATCCCGGTGCGCGCGGCGTACGCGGCGAACGATGCGCCGGCGTTGCCGGACGAGTCGATCACGATCTCGCGAACTCCACGGGCGCGCAGCCACGAGACGGTGACCGTGGCGCCGCGGTCCTTGAAGGAGCCGGTCGGCAGTTCGCTCTCGAGCTTCGCAAAGCTTCCGTGCTGCTCGTCTGCCAGCGGGATGAGGCCCGTCTGAGGCTCGCCCAGCGTGACCGGATCGCCAGGCGGCAGCCAACCGCGATAGCGCCACACCCCGGTGGTCCCCTCGTCCGCGAACGCCGCCACGGTGGCTGCCGGGAGGTCGAGATCCAGGGGTGAGCCGCATCCCTCGCAGCGCCAGGCCGCGGGACCGGCAGCCACGGCGCCGCACGACCCGCAGTGCGGCTCGGTCACGAGGCCTCCTTCCGCCAGTGATGCCGCCAGCTTAGTGGTGCGTCCGGATGGGCGGATGGGCGGCGTGGGCCAGGGGCCGCCGGGGCGAGGACGGGCGCTTCGCCTCCGCGCTAGGCTCAGGCAGGGCGCGGCGCCGCGATGCTGGGAGGGTCCCTGGGCCACGCCGCCACGCGGAGGGCCTGCCTGGTGCTCGATCCGTCCCGGTTCGCGCTCGCGGCGGGGCATCCCGTCGCCGCCGCGGAAGGCGTCCGCGTGCTCGAGGCAGGCGGGTCCGCGGCCGATGCCGCGGTCGCCGTCGCGTTCGTGCAGGGGGTCGTGG
>JACDAV010000253.1 GCA_013695255.1 Chloroflexota bacterium | reverse complement strand
TCCCACGCCGGAACACTAGGACGGCGTCGGGTGACTCCTCGACGATCAGGTCGACCGCCGTTTCGGCGATGCTCGCCCCGCGCTCGGTCGCGACCTCCGCGATCGACCGGCCGATGTGCTGGCCGGTCCGGGTGTCCGAGAAATACTCGCGGACGCCGGCTGCGTATTGCTGCTGGATCTGCGCCTCGATGATCGCGCCGATACGGCGCCGATGCTCCGGCTCGTCGCGCAACCGCCGGACCAACCCTTCGACACCGCCGATCTGGTCCTTCGGGGGGAGCCAGACGAGGAGGTGGCTCGAGCCCGCCGGATAGAGATACCAGTCGATGCCCAGGTCGACGCCGGCGCGGTGCGCCTCCTCGAGGAGCGGTTCGGTCTCGTCGTCCACCGATTCATGCGACAGCCGGACGGGAATCTCGGCACGCCGGCCGATCTCGATCGATTCGCGGTAGGCAGCGGGCTTGCCGGAGGCGTTGTAGCGAATGTGGGCGGCGTAGATCCCGCCGTACTCGCGCGCCACCCTGGCCAGCTCGACGAGCTCGGCGGTGTCGGCGTTGGCGGCGGGCTGGTAGTCCAGCCCGGTATTGAGCCCGACGGCGCCGGCCTCCATCCAGTCGCGCGTGAGGGCGCGCATCCGGTCCATCTCGTCCGGCGTCGGCGGGCGGCCGTCCCAGCCCATGACCGCGAACCGGATCGGCTGGTGGGGCGCCATCGGGACCACGTTGATCGGGATCGTCCCGGCGAAGCCGCCCAGGTAGTCCTCGATCGTCGGCCATTCCGGCCGCATGTCCGGCTGCCCGTAGGCGAACGCAGTGGAGCGCCACAGCTCGGCGCTCCTGTCCGGTGGCAAGGGCGCCCACCCGAACCCGTCCGGGCCGGTCAGGTGGGTCGTGACGCCCTGCAGGACGGAGCCCCAGATCTCGCCGTTGCCCCTGAGGGCCGTTTCCGAGTGGGGATGCGCGTCGATGAAGCCCGGCGACACGACGCGGTCCGTCGCGTCGATCACTCTTGCGGCTCCCGCGTCCGGCAGTGCCCCGAGCGCGGCGATCCGGTCCCCGCGCAGGCCGACGTCCGCGATGAACGCCGGGGCCCCGCTGCCGTCCACGACCGAGCCGCCGCGGATGAGCAGGTCGAAGTCCATCGTCAGTGCAGGCGTCCGCGCGCCAGCAGGGGGATGACGGCCTCCACGACCCCATCGCGCAGGCCGATGAAGGTGTCATGACGAAAGGTCGTCGTGTCGTGGTAGTCGGGGATGATCTCGAGCTGCTGGCCGATCGCGACGGGCGGTCCATCGGTGCGTCGCAGCCAGACCCCGTGCTCCGCCGACAGGTACACCAGCTCGAAGTCGTCGTGATCGAGGACGACCGCGTGCCACTCTTCCCTGGCGGAGAGCGTCTTGAAGCCCGCGTCGGTGATGACGCGCTCGGGTGTTGGCCGGCTCGTGACCGTCGTCAGGATGGTCAGGGCGTACTCGAACCCGAGCTCCTCGAGGTGACAGAGCTCGCCGTAGAACGGGTCCATGAAACAGGCCCCGCCGGCCTGGAGCTCCGTCAGACCCTCGAGGGCAGCGGCGAACATGTGATTGCCGGAGCCGCCGCCGCTGACGATCCCGACTGCGATGCCGTCCGCTTCGATGAGCCGGCGTGACTCGATCAGGCCGTCCATCGCGGCGACCGTCTGGGCGTGCTTCTCCTCGTTCGGCCAGGCGGTCAGGACATGACCCTCGTAGCCCATGATCCCGGCCAGGCGCAGCCCGTCGGCGCGGTCGATCAGGCGCGCCAGCTCGAGCGCCGCCCGGCCCGGCGCCACCCCCGTCCGATCCATTCCGATGTTGATGTCGACGACCATCGGGATCTCGACTGCGGCATCGGCGGCGACGTCGGACGCCAGGCGCACGTGGTACGGGTCGTCGGCGCAGATCATGACCTCGGCGCGAGCCTGCAGCCGGGCGGCCCGCTCGACCTTGTGCCGGGTGGCCAGCTCGTTGGCCACCAGGACGCTGGGGATGCCGCCGTCCACCATGACCTCGGCCTCGGAGATCTTGGCGCAGGTCACCCCGATCGCCCCGAAGTCCATCTGGCGGCGCGCGATCCACGGCGACTTGTGGCCCTTGGAGTGGGGACGCCAGTGCTTCCCGCCGGCGGCGATCGTGGACGAGAGCCGGCCCATGTTCGCCTCGAACCGCCCCAGGTCGAGCAGCAGGGCCGGGGTGTCCAGCTCGGCCCTGGGCCGGCCGAGGAGCGGCTCCGTGCTGGCGAGGCTGATCGAGGACATGGGACTCACACTGGCAGGGCGGGGCAGCGCGCGACCGCGCGCCGGGACGGGCGTCATTGTAGATTGTCGACAATCGCCACACAGCGGGGAGATCGATGGAGGTCGTCGCGTCCGGCCTGATCTGGGACGCGCGGACGGCGCCCGTGAACCAGCGGACCGCGTCGGCGACATCAGCCGTGCTGCTCGCGGACGGCACGGTGCTCGCCACCTGCCGGCTCGGGTCGGACCGCGAGGGCGCGGACGGACACACGGGCGTGTTCGCTTCCCGCGACGGCGGGGACAGCTGGGAGATGCGCTCGCTGAGCCTGGCCGAGCGCAGCTGGGACGGCTGGCCGGGCGAGACGCGGGGCTGGTACATCGCCGAGCTGACGCCGGGCGAGCTGATCGCGTCGGTGCTCTGGACGGACCGCTCCGACCCGGCTCGCCCGTGGGTCAACCCGCGGACGCAGGGCCTGCTCGGGATGCGCGTCTACCACCTCCGCTCCACGGACGGTGGGCGCACCTGGCCCGATCGGCGGCGGGTCGACCTCGGCCCCCACCCGGGCGCCTCGAGCACCGGCCCGGTGATCCGCCTGGCCGGCGGCGCCCTGGCCCAGCCGTTCGAGCACTGGAAGGAGTACGACGACGCGGCGCCCGGGGAGCCGGCGGCCTGGCTGCGCCTGTCCGACGATGACGGGCGGAGCTGGACAGACGAGGTCCTGGTCGCCCGTCATCCGGCCAACGCGCGCTTCTACTGGGACCAGCGGCTCGAGGCCCATCCGCTCGACGGGCGACTCGTGAACATGTTCTGGACCCATGACGTCGGGGCGGGTCGGGACCTCGACGTGCACGTCGCGTGGGGCACGGCCGACGGCAGCGATTGGTCGGACCCAGTCGGCACGGGCCTGCCCGGCCAGCACTGCCAGCCCATCTCGCTCGGCGGCGACCGCCTCATCGCGGTCTACTCGCACCGCCAGGAGCCGCCCGGCATCCGCGCGGTCGTGAGCGAGGACTTCGGACGGACGTGGGACCGGACCGGCGAGCTCGTGGTGTGGGCCAGCGAGGCCGGCCCGGAGCCCGGATCGGGTGGCCCGCGGGCCCAGGATGCGTACTGGAACGACATGGGTGCCTGGCAGTTCGGCCACCCGCGCGGCGTCGTCCTCCCGAGCGGCGAGGTGCTGGTGGTGTTCTATGGCGGAACCGGCGTCACGCGCAGCGCACGCTGGGCCCGGCTGGCGGTGTGAGCGCGGATCCGCGCCGCGACCGGCCGCCGGACACGGTCCTGCGCGACGCTCGGGTCGTTGATGCTCGCGGCGCTTCGCCAGGACGGGTGGACATCCTGATCCGCGCCGGGCGGATCGCGGCAATCGGAGCGCGACGCGAGATCGAGGCACGCAGCCCGGGAACGGCGTCCGTCGTGCCGCTCGACGGCCGCTGGGTGTGCCCGGGCCTGATGAACGCGCACGCGCACGCGTGCCTCGACGCCGGACCGGACCCGGAGGCCGTGCTGCGTGGCGAGAACCGCACCCAGACGGTGGTGCGCAGCGCGCGGCGGCTGGAGGCGGCGCTCCAGGCCGGGGTCACGACGATCCGCGACGTCGGCGGCCCCGACGACATCGACATCGAGCTCGCCGGGATGATCGCCGCCGGTGAGATCGCGGGCCCGCGCATGCTCGCCAGCGGCCGCGTCGTGACCATGACCGGCGGCCACGGCTGGTGGATCGGACGGCAGGCCGACGGCCCCGACGCGGTCCGCCAGGCGACCCGCCAGAACCTCCGCGCCGGCGCACACGCCATCAAGCTCATGGCGACCGGCGGGATGATGACCGCCGGGCGCCAGGCCGGTCAGCCGCAGCTGACCATCGAGGAGATGGCCGCGGCGGTCGATGAGGCGCACAAGCGCGAGGTCCCGGTGGCGGCCCACGCGGAGAGCCGGGTCGGGGTGCTCAA
>JACDAV010000240.1 GCA_013695255.1 Chloroflexota bacterium | reverse complement strand
AGATCGATCGCGATCCGCTCGCGGGCACGCCATTCGATCTCAGCTCGCGAGAAGGCGACGGTCCACGTCGCGGGCAGCTCCCGGACCTGCAGGTGCCACGCGTCGGGCGCCATTCGCTCGGCGACGATGGTAAAGGACGCTCGCCGGCGCGGTAGCTGCGGCTCGAACTGCAAGGAGGCGCACCCTGGCGGTGTTGAACGGGCCCACGCGTTTGGCCCGTCACCACGGTAGGCGGTTGAGTCAGGTTCCGACAAGTTGCAGCTATCTGCGACCGCGACCCCGGATCGTTGCGTCCGCGACCCGGCCCGGGTCAGCCCTCGCGGGCCGGCTCGAGGTCGATGGTGCGGACATGCCGCGTCTCACCGGCCTCGTTTCTCACGACGGCCGACGGGATCACCCCGGCCGTGATGCGCTCGATCACCACGGCCTCCCCCGCGTACCGCCCGGTCCCGCCGATCTGCACCCGATCGCCGACCGACAGGCCGGTCCTGCCGCGACCGGCATCGAGGTTGATGGCGACCAGGTTCGGGCGGTTGACGGCGCCCTCCGGGCCGGCGCCGGGACGGGGCGGAGGGCCGCCGCTCCGGGCGGGCGGGTAGGTCTGTCGCTTGCGTGCCACGGGTCGGTCTGTTCCTCGCTTCAGCGGTGACGTTGGCGGTGGGTGCGGCGTGGGCCGCGCGGCCGAAGCATGACATCTCGGTCAAGAAGCGGCATCGATCGGCCCGGAGGCAGCCTCCGTGATCTCCGGTCGACCGCTGCGGCACGGTACGGTATGCCGGTGAACACGCTCCTCCGGATCGCCCTGCTCGCCTGGACGATGCTGTTCCTCGCGATCGCCTGCGCCCCCGTCTACTCGGATAGCGGGTTCCTGGCCCTGATCGGGTTCCTGACCGGTTGGGTCCTGTTCGTGCCGTGGCTGGTGGGGACGGTGGTGATCGGAGCGCTCATCTGGCTGACCAACCCGCGCGGCCGCGGCCCTCGGTGAAGCTCGGCCTGCAGATCTCCTCGTTCACGTGGCCCGGCGGCGCGGCCGCGATCGCGCCGACGCTGGCCCGGATCGTGCGCACCGCCGACGACGTGGGCTTCAGCTCGATCTGGGTGATGGACCACTTCTGGCAGATCCGCAGTGTCGGCCCGGTCACCGACCCGATGCTCGAGGGCTACACCACCCTCGGCTTCATGGCCGCGAACTCCTCGCGGGCCCGTCTGGGGCTCATGGTCGGCGGCGTGCACTACCGAAATCCCGGCCTGTGGGTCAAGGCCACGACGACGCTCGACGTGCTGTCGGGCGGGCGGGCATGGCTGGGCATCGGCGCCGCCTGGAACCGCGACGAGTCGGAGGGGCTCGGGTTTCCGTTCCCGCCCCTCGGCGACCGCTTCGAGATGCTCGAGGACACGCTCCGGATCGCCCACGCGATGTGGTCCGGCGAGCAGGGCTCGGAGGAGGCCTTCGAGGGCCGGCACTTCCGGGCCGCGCGGCTGCTCAACGCGCCGCAGTCCATCTCGCGGCCCCGACCGCCGATCATGATCGGGGGCGGCGGGGAGCGAAAGACGCTCCGGCTGGTGGCCCAGTACGCCGATGCCTCGAACGTCTTCGGTGGGCCGGAGGCCATCCACCACAAGTACGCCGTCCTGCGGGAGCACTGCGCGGCGATCGGCCGCGATCCAGACGAGATCGAGCGCTCCACGCTCCAGACGGTCGACCTGGCGAAGGAGGCGCCGAACGAGGTCGTCACCCGCTTCGGCGAGCTGGCCGACGCCGGGGCGGAGCACGTCATCTTTTCGCTCCGCGGGCTCTCGGACGTCGACGTCCTCGAGCGCATCGGTCGCGACGTCCTGCCCCAGGTCCGCGATCTGTAGACGTCCTTTCGATACCCCCGGGGGGTATGGAGTGCGTGGTAGGATTGGATGGCCCACCATGCCGCAGAACAGGACGTTCATGACCGACCAGCCGAAGAGTTCCGAGGGGTCCGCCGCCCCCTTCGGCGGCCTGACCATCGATTTCGGCAACGACAGCCCACCAGCCGCGGATGGCGCCGGCAAGCCGTCCGGTGGTGAGGGTTTTGGCGGGTTCGCGCCGATCGCGATCCTCCAGGAGAGCTCGCCGGCGGGGGCCCAGACGCGAGCCAGCGGACCGGGCACCAGCCCAACGGCTCCGGGCGGTCGGGAGTCGAAGCTGCTGATCATCGGCTCCGGGCCGGCCGGCCTGACCGCCGCGATCTACGCGGCCCGGGCCAACCTCGAGCCGATCGTGCTCGCCGGATCGGCGCCCGGCGGCCAGCTGATGCTCACCTCGGACGTCGAGAACTACCCGGGGTTCGCCGAGGGGATCCAGGGGCCGGAGCTGATGGCGGCGATGCGGGCGCAGGCGGAGCGCTTCGGGACGGTGTTCGTCGACGCCGACATCGAGCAGGTGGACTTCTCCGGCCGGCCGTTCCGGGTCTGGGCGCGCGGAGAGGAGTACCGCGGGGAGTCGGTGGTGGTTGCCACTGGAGCGTCGGCCCTGTGGCTGGGGCTGGAGTCCGAGACCCGGCTGCGGGGACGAGGCGTGTCGGCGTGTGCGACCTGCGATGGGTTCTTCTTCCGCGACCGTGAGATCGCGGTGGTCGGTGGCGGAGACACGGCCTTCGAGGAGGCCACCTATCTGACCCGCTTCGCGACCAAGGTGCATCTCCTCCATCGCCGCGACACCTTCCGGGCCAGCAAGATCATGATCGACCGGGCGTTCAAGAACCCGAAGATCGAGATCCACCCGAACACCGCCGTCGAGGAGGTGCTGGGTGACGCGAAGGTCACCGGCCTGAAGCTGCGGGACACCGCGACCGACATGGTGCGAGACGTGCCGATGGAGGGCCTCTTCATCGCCATCGGCTACCGGCCGAACACCGAGGCGTTCCGGGACTGGCTCGAGGTGGACGACGCCGGTTACCTCGTCGTCCATGACGAGACCGGCTCGAAGGTCGACGGCGTCTTCATCGCCGGGGACGTCCACGATCACCGGTACCGCCAGGCCGTCACCGCCGCGGCCGACGGTTGCAAGGCCGCCATCGACGCCGAACGCTGGCTCGAGTCCCAGGGCATCACGGAGGTTGCGACGGCCACCGCCTGGTAGGCGCCTGCGCCCGGCCTTGCGCGCGTGACCCCATGCTCCGGGCCCGCCGGCGCGCCTCGCGCCTCGCGCCTCCGCCCCGCGCCTCGTGGGTCTCGTGTCTCCGCCTCGCCACGCCCTCGTCAAGCTCCCTTCCGCGATATGCGCATCGGCCGCATAGGACGGCGGCCGGCGGCCGGCGTTCATGCCCATCGGCCGCATGTTCCGGCGCTGCGGTCAGGCCCCGTGCCTGCCCAGCTCGGTGAACCTATGCCAGCTGAGTCGCATGGCGCGGGCCGCGGGGCCGGCGCCGCGAGCCCCCTCTTGCGCGCTCCTGTTGCGCGAACGCTCAGCGGCCCCAGGGATCCACGGCAGCCAGGCGGGGATCATGAAGGGCGCCGACGAGACGGGCGAGACGCATCAGGCGAAGACTTCGCAGACGCCCGTTCTCGAGCCGTGACAGCGTCGTCTGGTCGATGCCAGTCAGGTTCTCGAGGTGCTGCTGCGTCATGCCGGACACGCGGCGGGACATCTTGAGCCACGCTCCCAGCTGTTGCATGCCGAGATCGACGATCGGGTCGATCGGGTCCGGCCGGATGCGCTCCCATGAATCGGACATGGGGGCAATTGGATCAGGCGTCACTCATCGCGCCGTTGGCTGCGGGTTTGCCACGGCTCACCGCCATGTGACCCCAGTAGGCATAGACACCGCCAGCTCGGCCGCGCCGGCATGCGCGCGGTCGCATCGACTTGGATGCCGCCCGTTGTTATGCCTGTGCGCATATGCGGCCGACGCGCATGGCCCAGAGGATGCCATCGAGGCGCGCTGACTGGCCGTGGGGCGGCGTTGAGCGCGGCCGTCGCTCGGCTGCGAGGCGGGGCGGGGGACGCGGCGGCCGGGCG
>JACDAV010000238.1 GCA_013695255.1 Chloroflexota bacterium | reverse complement strand
GCTCCGACGAAGTGGGTGTCGGGCGGGATGTCGATGCCGCGCTCGGCAAGGATCTTCCGGACGGGCGGTCGGTTGGCCATGGCGGTGAAGGCCCTGGCGTTCGGTCCGCCGTGCTTGCCGCCGGCGGCACCGCAGTCATGCGCCGACTCGTGCGGGTTGTTCAAGCTGAGCGAGCCGTGCCCGGCGAACAGCACGAGACGGGCGATGTGGTGGGTCAAGCCGACGTTGCGGAGGATGGCCTCGACCCGGTCCGCCTGCTCCGTGGTCGCAAAACCCAGCGGGCCGTGGGCGTCGTGGCTCCCGTTGTCCTCGTCCGGGAGCGGCGCTCCGTCCGCTGGACCCGCCTCGGCATCACCCCCGGCCGACTCCGCCGCCTCTGGCAGCGTGACGGTCAGCTCGGTGCGGACCGGCGGCAGCAGCCGTCGGCTCAGTGCCTGCACGAGACGCTGGTACCCGATCGGCGCCAGGACGCGCCCCGCGAGCGGCACTGCCTGGAGCAGGCCAAGCAGGTCGATCAGGAAGTACGCGGGCAGGAAGTTGCGCTTCATCTCCCAGTACGCGTCATGGACGACGCCCCACCATGTCGCGCGCGTCTTGACCCGCTCGCGTCGCGCCGCGTCGGCCGGTCGAGTGACCTCCGTGACGACCTGGGTCGGCGTGATGACCGGCGGACACAGCGGCGTCAGCTCGTGATCGTCGAGGCCGGCGTACTGCATGGGGATCCCGTAGAACCCCGCGGCCCCGAACGTCTCGATCTCCGGGTCGATCTCCTCGAGATGGCGGCGGATCGCCTCCTCGCGCTCGTCGATGCAGAAGAAGACCTGCGCCGACGGGCGCCGGTCCCGGGCGAGCCACCGGCCACGTGCGCGGTTTGCGGCGATCGCGCCGAGGATCTCCTCGCGGTAGTGGCGCTCGTAGGCCCGCAACCAGATCGGTCCGTGCGCCTCCGGTGGGAACGCGTCGAGCGCTCCCAGCAGCCGCGCCGGCTCGTCGTCGCCGAGGCCCCGGACGTCCGAGGCGGTGAGGCCCAGCAGCTGGGCCAGATGGAAGAGCCGCCAGGCGGTGTTCCGCACCCGGGGACCCCCGTCGACCTCCGGTGGCAGCGCCATCGCGAGGCGCCGCCATTCGCTGTCGGGCATCCCGCGCCGTCCCGCGAGCCGGCGGGCGTCGTCGGCCAGACCGTCCGGTAGCCCGCCCCGCTGCAGCGCGCGCCGGAGCCGATGCTCCGCCTGGTGCTCAGCGAAATAGGCGCGGATGGCGCGGATCGATGGATCGATGCCCCAGGTGTCCCGGCACCTGGCGGCGACGAGACATCGTTCGTAGAACAGGCGGACGGCCAGGAACCCGGCGATGTCGATCGGTTGGGCCGCCTGTCGTGGGTAGGCCGGCCGGGCCTCACGCCAGGAGATCAGTGCCGCCCAGCCGGGCAGGGCCTGCAGCTCGCGGCCCAGATACGCACCCCAATCCGCTTCGGGCACGCCCAGCAGGTCAAGCTCGGCGATGATCGCGTCGCTCGGCGACCACGGCAGCCCGGAGATCTCAGCGCGCCAGCCGCGTACCCCCGCCAGGCGCGGCCCGATGTCGTCGGCTGCCGAGGCGCGCCAGGCCGCATAGAAGCCGCTCCATCGATCAGGCATCCGCCATGCCCCGAGACCTTCGTCCAGGAAGGACCCGGCAAGGCGAATGAGGGTGCCGTTCACCAGATCCCTGAGCGGCTCACCGGTCAGAGCCTCGATGAGCTCGAGGTTGGTGCTTCCGGTGCCAAGGCGCGCCAGCTCGTCGGCCTGCTCAGCTGCAGCTGGATCGGGCGTGTCCCGTTCGGTCGCGTCCGGATCGGTCGAGTCCTGGTCAGTCGCGCCGCCGCCGTCCTCGATGACCCGTGGGCCAAGGTGCTGGGGATCGGTCACCGACAGCGGGTCGGCTGCGCCCGATCGCTGGAGGCAGGCAGCCCATAGCGCCGCGACCGCCGTCCCTTCGATGTTCTCGCCGAACTGATCGGCGATCGCGCCGTATGTGCCCTGCACCCCGAAGTGGCGGCGGGCGATCGTGTCGACCAGCTCGACCTCGGCTTCGAGCCAGCGCGCGCGGATGCGATCCCGGTCCGGGCGACTCATCGCTGATGTCTCACGGTCGACCGAGTCGAGGTAGTCGTCACGGCGCGTGGCGGGAATGCCCAGGTGATGCCAGGCGGCGTCCAGGCGCTGGGCCGCGGCCGGACCGGCCGACGCCGCGTCCTCCGTCCGGGCGACGCTCCGGAGCCGATCGCGCAGCGGCAGGCCCGTCTGTCCTTCGAGGAGGCCCGCCAGGGTCGTTGCCGGCCCGATGTCGGAGAGGTCCCGAGCCAGGTCCTGGCTGGCGCGCTGGAGAAAGGCCGTCCGAACGCGCGGCGGGAGGTCAGGGCGCAGCCGGCTCAAGGATCCGAGATCACGCTCGAAGCGGAGTCTGCCCGGCGGCAGGTCCGCGACGCCGTGCACGAGCTGGACCCGGCGTACCTCATCGGCGGTGATCGCGCGACCCCGAACCGACGCGAGCGGCTCCCCAGAGCCCGTGCCCGCGACGGCAAGGGCATCGGCGATGTCGTCGTCATCGATGCGGCCACCGGCGTAGGCGCTTCGGAACTCCTCGTTGGACAGGTAGCCGTGCCCGCCCACGACGGTGCGCGACTCGTCGATGGCCTGCTCGAACGGAAGGTGCTGGAGACCGTGCAGGGTGTTGTGATGGATGAATGTGCCGATCGGGCCCTGGTTCGACAGGTAATGCTTCTGGTGGGCGAGCTCGTGGGCGAGGTGCTCGTGCCGATCGTGGCTCATGGCTCAGCGGAACGCGGACGTCAGGTCGGTCATGGTGGGGCTGACCAGCGAGAGGATGATGCTGGGCAGCAGCCCAAGGAGGATGGTGACGGCGGCCAGCGACAGCACCACGACCATCTCCCGCGGCACCAGGTCCGGCAGTGCCACCCACCGAGCGTCGAGCGGGCCCATGACCATCTGGCCGATGGTCCGCAGCGAGTACGAGGCGGAGATGAGGATGCCGACCACTGCGATCAGGACCAGCACGCCCCAGCGCTCGAAGCCGCCGATCAGGACGTGGAACTCACTGACGAACTGGGCCAGGCCCGGCAGTCCCATGGACGCCAGCAGCAGGAGCGTGAGGGCGGCCGAGTATCGGGGAACGCGCCCCATCAGCCCGCGGAAGTCGCCGATCTCGCGCGTATGGGCGCGGTCGTAGATCGCGCCCACCAGGAAGAACAGGCCGGCGGTGATCACACCGTGCGTGACCATCATCAGCACGGCTCCGGTGAAACCGATGGCCGTCATCGTGGCGATACCGAGCAGGACGAAGCCCATGTGGGCGATGGACGAGAAGGCCACCATCGCCTTGAGGTCCGTCTGGCGCCAGGCCAGCAGCCCGCCGTAGACGATGCTCACCAGGGCAAACACGACCAGCACTGGCGAAAAGGCCTCCAGGCCGAGCGGAAGGACGCCGCCCACCCGGAGCAGGCCGTACCCGCCCATCTTGAGCAGGATTCCCGACAGCAGCATGCTGGCCGGGGTGGGTGCCTCCACGTGGGCAAGGGGGAGCCAGCCGTGCAGCGGGAAGACCGGGATCTTGACCGCGAAGCCGATGAAGAAGGCCAGGAACGGACCGACCTGGAGGGCCTGCGTCCAGCCCTGACCCTGTTCCCGCAGGACGGCCATGTCGAACGTCTGTGGCTCGGACAGCAGGTAGATCGAGATGATCCCGATGAGCATCAGGATCGAGCCCGCCAGCGTGTACAGGAAGAAGCTCATCGCCGCGGCATCACGCCGGGTTCCGCCCCACACGCCGATCAGGAAGAACATCGGCACGAGGCCGATCTCGTAGAACACGTAGAACAGGAACCAGTCCTGCGCGACGAACACCCCGAGGGCCGCAAACTCGAGCAGCAGGAACCACGCGAAGTAGCTCTTGACCCGCTCCGTGATCCCGAACGACGCGATGATGGCCAGCGTCGCCACGAAGCTCGTCAACAGCACCAGTGGGAAGGACAGTCCGTCGACCCCCACGACGTAGGTCATGCTGAGATCGGGGATCCATTCCGCCCGCTCGACGAACTGTGGCACGGTGGCCGTGCGGTCGAACAGCACGTACAGGTACCCGGCCAGGACCAGCGACACGCCCGACGCAGCAAGCGCCGCGACACGGATGAGCGCCGGCCGCGACGCGGGAAGGGCGAGAACCAGGGCGACGCCGACGAGCGGCGCCCAGACCATGGCGCTCAACAGCGGCATCGGATCACCAGCCTACTCCAGGTTTCCACGATGGCGGCTCGTCACGCTCGCGACAGGGAGGAGACTGGACTGAGCGTGGCGGGTCGAAGACCTTCGAGGCCGCGTCGTTCGACCCGGCCTCCATCGCGTTCATACTCGTTCTCGAAGTCCTCCAGCCGCTCGACCACCGTGTGGTCGACAAACTTGACCTCGCTGAAGTCCAGGACGACGGTCTTGCCGGCGGGCAGCTTGTCGAGAGTCCCGCGGACCCCGATGAAGCTCGAGAAGCCGAGTGCTCCGGAGAATGCGACGGCGACCTGCTCGCCCTCCGCGATGACCCGCGTGCGGGCCCGGAACAGGTTGCCGAGCGACGTGCCGCGCACCACTGCGACGACCAGCCCGACCACGATCCCGGCGATGACGCCGACCAGCAGATCCTCGGCCACGACGAGGATGGTCGTCACGATCATGAACAGAAACTCTTCCTTGCCGATGTGGAGCGCGTGCACGAACTGCCTGGGATGAGCCAGGCGGAAGCCGATCACGATCAGGATCCCGGCCAGCGACGCAAGGGGGATGAGCTCGAGCACGAACGGGATGGCCAGGATGGCCAGGAGCATGAATGCGCCGTGGAAGAAGTTCGACCAGCGGGTCTTCGCATTGTTCATCACGTTGGCGCTGCTGCGGACCACCTCGGCGATCATCGGCAGGCCCCCGAGCATGCTCGAGACCACGTTGCCGATGCCCTTGCCCAGGAACTCGCGGTTCATGTTCGAGCGGCGCCGGTACGGATCGAGCTTGTCGACCGCCGAAGCCGTGAGGAGTGACTCCAGGCTGGCCACGAACACATAGGCGAAGATGAGGCTCGCGGACGCCGGCAGCTTCGAGAAGTCCGGAAAGGTGATGGCACCAAGCAGGCCGCCTTCGGGCAGGTCCAGCATGAACCCGGAGTCCAGCCGGAGGGCGATCGCCAGGATGACGCCGGAGATGGCGGCGACGAGCGCGGCTGGAACGAACTGAGCGATCCTCCCGAGCCGCGGCCAGAGGACCATGATCACCATCGCCGCGATGGCGATCATCGTCACCGAGACATTGAGCTTGCCGAGGCTCTCGGGGATCCCGAGGATGCCCTGGTTGAGGGCATGGAAGGCGGGGAAGTCCTCGGGGACGACGTGTCCGTGGGGAGTGCCTGCGCCCACCGCGACGTGGAACTGACGGGACATGATGATGATCCCGATGCCCGCCAGCATGCCGTGGACGACCGACAGCGGAAAGAAGTTCGTGAGCTTGCCAGCCCTCAGCAGGCCGAGGACGATCTGGATGACGCCGCACGCGACCCCGACCGCCAGCGCGTACCGGTAGCCGGCGAGCGGGTCGCCATCGCCGAGGGTTTCGATGGCGCCGAGCACGATCACGATGAGCCCGGCGGCCGGACCGTTGATCGTGACGTACGAGCCGCTCAGGAACGACACGAGCATCCCGCCGACGATGGCGGTGATGATGCCGGCCATGGGCGGGGCGCCCGAGGCGATCGCGATGCCCAGCGATAGCGGCAGCGCGATCAGGAAGATGACGAAGCCCGACAGAAGGTCGGTTCGCCAGTTCTCGAGGAGCCCGGGGACCCAGTCCTTCGGCAGCGGGGGTGTTGCGGACGCCACTTCCGGTTCGTGTGCGCCGCTGTGTGCCATCGTGGCCCCTCCTCGATGCGTGACCAGGGGCAAAGCCGCTCTGTCCCCGCGCCGACTCTAGGACCCACCGCCGCTGCGCGGCCGTTCATGATTCCGCTAGAAAGTCGTAACCGTCTTGTAACGATTCCGCCCGGTGCTCCACCGTCCGCGGTCGCGGCAGTCGTGCCGGAGCGGACGCCGTCGGCGCGGATCCGTCCGCGCAGCGCGACTTCAGGCACTACCCGTGAGCCCAGACTGGGTCGTTCAACTCCAACCGGCGGCCAGCACGGCCGAGCCGCTCAGGAGCGACACGAGCATCCCGCCCACGATCGCGGTGATGATGCCGGCCATGGGCGGGGCGCCCGAGGCGATCGCGATGCCGAGCGACAGCGGCAGCGCGATCAGGAAGATGACGAAGCCCGACAGGAGGTCGGTTCGCCAGTTCTCGAGGAGCCCGGGGACCCAGTCCTTTGGCAGCGGGGGTGTTGCGGACGCCACTTCCGGTTCGTGTGCGCCGCTGTGTGCCATCGTGGCCCCTCCTCGATGCGTGACCAGGGGCAAAGCCGCTCTGTCCCGCGCCGACTCTAGGACCCCTGGCGGTGCGCGGCCGTTCACGATTCGGCTAGAAAGTCGTAACCGTCTTGTAACGATTCCGCCCGGTGCTCCACCGTCCGCGGTCGCGGCAATCGTGCCGGAGGGGACGCCGTCGGCGCGGATCCGTCCGCGCAGCGCGACTTCAGGCACCACCGGTGAGCCCAGACTGGGTCTCGTTCAACTCGAACCGGCGGCCAGCACGGCCGAGCGGCTCAGGCCAGGGCGAGCCGAGCCAGCTCGATGAAGAAGCTCGGGAAGATCCCCAGCAGCACGGACAGGACTGCGCCCACCAGCAAGGGCCCGACGATGAGCGGCGAAAGCTCCCGATTCGTCGGACGTGCCAGCCGAGAGCTGTCCTCGGCGCGTTGCGTTGCCCCGGCGTCCTGCTCCGGCGGCGACCCGAAGAAGGCGGCGCGAATGATCCGGAAGTAGTAAGCGGCGCTCAGCAGCGTGGTGGTCACGAGGACGACGAGGACGGCAAGACTGCCCGCCTCGATCGAACCGGTGACGAGGAACCACTTGGTGATGAAGCCGGCCGTCGGCGGGAGACCGACGATGCTGAGCGCCCCGATCGCGAAGGCCGTCATGGTCCACGGCATCTCTCGTCCGATGCCGCCGAGCTCGGAGATGTTTGTCTTGCGGGTAGCAAGGTAGATGGAGCCGGCGCAGAAGAAGAGGACGATCTTGGACTCGGCATGGTTCACCATGTGCATGATCCCCCCGACCATCGCCGTCGGGCTCAGGAGCACGACTCCCAGGATCATGTAGGACAGCTGACCGATGGTTGAGTACGCGAGAACCGCCTTCAGGCTGTCCAGCCTCAGCGCACGGAGCGACGCCAGCAGCATCGTGACCGAGACGACGATGGCGGTCACGACGTCGAGATCGAGCTCTCGAAGGAGGTCCCTGCCGAAGATGTCGAGGATCACGCGGAGGATCAGGAAGACACCCGCGTTGACCACGGCGACCGCGTGGAGCAGGGCACTGACCGGTGTCGGAGCGATCATCGCTGCCGGCAGCCAGGCGTGAAACGGCATGATCGCCGCCTTCGCGCTGCCGGCCAGGAAGAACCCGTAGACGATCACCAGCACCGTGGCGCTGGTACCGGGTGGAAAGACTCCGTTTGGTCGGAAGTCAAAGGTGCCTGACAGGGTGTACGTGAGAATGATCGCCGGCAGCAGGAAGATGAAGGAGGCGCCGAGCTGGTAGAGGAGGTATTTCTGCCCAGCAGCGTAGGCCTCTCTTGACCCCGTGTGCGTCAGCAGCGGGTAGGTCATGAAGGTGAGCAGCTCGTAGAAGACGTACAGCGTCAGGAGGTTGGCGGAGAAGGCCACCGCCATGGTGGCCGCCATGGCGAGGGCGAAGAAGGCGTAGTACCGCGTCTGATCCTTCTCCTGGCCATGACGCATGTAGCCGATCGAATAGACGGTGGTCAGGATCCAGAGGAATGACGCCGTCATGCCGAATACGAGCGCAAGGGCATCGACCCGGAATGCGATCGCGACCTGGGGCAGGAAGGGCAGGACCGTGAAGTGGAGCGTCCCGCCGGCGAGGACCGGCGGGATCATCGTCAGGACGAGGACGAACTGGACCACCGCGGCGACGAGGGAGCACCCTTCCCGGAGGTTGGGCGTGTGGCGGGTCGCGACGACCAGGGCGGCTCCCGCAAGGGCAACCGCCATGGCCAGGAACGGGGCGATCGACTCAGTCTGCATGCTGGATCACCTGCGTTGCCGGCCCGGGTTCGATCCACTTCGCCTCGCCCGGCTCGCTCTGGAGGATAGGCGGGAGCGCAACCACCTCCGCGGCCACGCCGGCGGGGTCACAGGTCCCTCGGCAGCGTCGCGGCGCCCGGCGGCCTGACGCGCCCGGCCGCCAGCAGGCGGAGAGCAGCCTCGCGGTTCCCGGGCGACCAATTCGAGCCGGGGCGTCGCGGAACGAACCGGATCGCATAGCGCTCGTCATCGATCCGCCTGGTCTACCTGTCGACCCAGCCCTGGCACAGCGCGACCTCCTGCAGCGCAACGAGTTTGACGGTCTGCCTGCCGGATGCCTGCTTGTAGATCGCGATCACGACCTCCCGCTCGGTCGCGCCGTGGGCGCCCAACCAGCGGTCGAAGTCCGCGTCCGTGGCGATCGGGATGGACCGGGCGATGTCCAACGGGCTCATGTGTCCGCCAGTATCGCCGGTGTCGACCTCGAGATGTCGAGCAGACTCGACCGGATCGGCGCCTGACTGGTCGCATTCCGCTCGAGGAATGGGCGACGGTCGATCGAGCAGCCGCCGACATCGCCGAGGTGCTCGACCGGCTCGCGAGGGGGTCCGGTTGATCGGGACACCCTCGGCGAGATGCAGCGCCGAGTCTCTGCCAGGTCCTCCACATTGAGCAAACTCGGCCGCGGTCCACCAAGACATGGCGATCCGTGGCGGGAAGTTCGCCATGAGTGCCACGCGCGCGCCGCACGGGACGTCGCGGGTGGGCCGATCTCGGCAAGGAAGCATCACCCAGGCGAAGGCCAGCCGCCTGAGAGAGTCTAGGGCGTGAACTCGAGCGTCTGGAGCATCAGGTCGAGGACCCGCTTGTGCTCCGCGTAGTCGCCGTCACGCGTCGAGTCCGTGCCCGCCAGCAGGAAGCCGCCGCCATCGAGGGCGATCAGGTACTCGTAGACGAGGGTGCCGGGCGGCATGAAAGCCCCCTCCCCGGTCTCGTATTCCCGGGCCGTCGCAGCGCGGCCGTCGACGGTCGTGGTTCGGCTGCTCAGCAGCGTCCCGATCACCAGTGGTGGCTCCGGCACGAGTTGGGAGCCGATGGCGACCGTCGGCGGGACGCCGGCGTTGGGCAGCGCTTCGAACGGCCTCGGTGCGAAGTACCGGCAGGCGGCGACCCCGTCGAGCTGGCCCCTCGGCTGGATCTCATCGTTCGCGAACCAGTCGGCCGGGTAGTCGACGGTGTAGCCATCGGTCGCATTCGGGCAGGACTGCGACAGCGCCGGCTCGGTCGAAGCCGCCGCGGGCGTCGATGGCGACGACACGTCGGTCGGCGACACTGATTGCGACGACACGTCCGTCGGCGACGTCGACGGTGACGACACGGCGGTTGGCGTTGCCGGGGTCCCGATCGTCGGCTGGCTCCCGACCGGCGGGGGTCCCGGGGGAACGCCCAGCAGCTGCAGGCCCAGCACCACCGCCACGATGACCGCCGCCGCGGCCCCGAGGGCGGGCGCCAGCACGGCCCACACGCTCCACGCGCGTCGCTGATGGGTGGCCCCGGTCCGCCGCAGGAGACGATCGGCCAGACCCGGAGTGGGAGCCGGAGCTGCGGCGTGCAGCCATGCGGCCAGCCGTGTCTCGAGATCCCGTTCGTCCTTCATGCCCATCGTCCTCTCAGATCCGTGCTGCGGTCCGCCGCCACCATGGCGCTGCCGAGGCTGCGGATCGCCCGGTGGAGCCTGCTGCGATAGGTCACCTCGCGGAGACCGAGTGCCCGGGCTGCCTCGGCCGAGGACAGGTCCAGGTAGTAGCGCAGGGCGATCACCGTTCGCTCCTCGTTCGACAGTCTTCCGAAGGCGTGCGCCAGCTCGTCGCGCTGCACGATCCCGTCCAGCCCATCGCCGATGGCCGGTTGATGCTCCGGGGCCAGCGCCACCTCCCCACGCCGGCGTCCGAGCCGCCGGCCCTCGTCATGACAGGCGTTGATCACCAGCCTGCGAAGCCAGGCCTGGAAGCGATCGGCATCGCGCAAGGCCGGCAGGTCCCGCCACGCCTTGAGCAGCGCCTCTTGCACGGCGTCCTCCGCGCCGGTCGGAGTCCCGAGGATCAGACCGGCCAGCCCGTACAGGCGCCCGAATTCCGGCTCCACGAGCGCGGAGAACGCATCGTGATCGCCGTTCCTGGCTCGCTGCACGAGCTGGTGCTGCAACGGTGCCTCCCCGCCTTCGCGTGTGGTTCGCCTCTCATGGCGGTTTCCGCCCGCCATCCGTTGCAACAGGGCCGGGCGCTCTTTCCCGGGCGCATCATGCGCAGGTCCGGCGGCCCACGGCGCCGGCATCCGGGTGTGGGAGAACCCATGCGCAAGCGCGACATCGTGACGCTGTTCGACTTCAGCTACTGGGCGAGCCGGCAGCTCCTGTCCGCGGCGGCCAACGGTCCGGTCGAGGAGTTCACGGCGCCCGCCACGATCACGTACCGCAGTCTGCGCGGCACGCTCGTGCACACGCTCGACGTGGAGCGGAGCCGGCCCTCCGGCTGCAGGGAGAGCACCCGGAGCGGTGGGAGACGTCGCTCACCGACGAGGACCATCCGACGGTCGCCGCGCTCGCCGAACGGTGGTCCGCCGACGAGTCCACCATGCGAGCCTGGCTCGAATCACTGAGGGACGAGGACCTCGAGGCGGTCGCGCACATCGGCACGGCCGACCGCTTTCCGCTCTGGTACTACCTCGTCCACATCGTGACCCACAGCGAGCAGCAGCGTCGCGACGCGGCCATCCTGCTGGCGCACTGCGGGCATGTGGCACCGGACACGGAGTTCCTGTACTACGCCGATGCGTGTCACCAAAAGCCGTCGAGCGCCCCGTGACACGGCGCTGCTCAGTCGATGAGCGCGTCGACCTGCCCCGGGGTCGTGATCACCGCGTCTTCGGGGATCGTCGTGCCGTCCGGCAGCGTGACGCCGACGACGATGGCTCGTTCGCCGATCGTCACGTTGTTGCCCACTTCGGACCTGAAGAGAATGGCGTCGTCCCCGATCGTCAACCGGTCGCCGACCGTCAGCGGCCCGTGGAAGACGACGTTGTCGTCCGTGTTCAGGTCGCTGCCGACGGTGAGTGACGTGCCGCGCAGCGCATGAA
>JACDAV010000214.1 GCA_013695255.1 Chloroflexota bacterium | reverse complement strand
TCCTCAGCGGGCACGATCCGGACTTCAGCGAGCTCCTCGCGACCCTCACGGGCACGCCCTCGCTGCCGATGAAGAAGGGCGCCATGGCACGGATCGACCTGGTCGGCGGGCTCGAGCAGGGCGGCGGCGTGCTGCGCTGGCTGCTGCCGCCGGACCTGCTGCCGCGCGAGGCGTAGGCGGGAGGCCCGGACCGCCGGGCGCCGGGTACCGTTTGAGGGCCGCCGGGGTCCGGCGGGCCTTCGGAGCGTCAGCGGGTGCCGCAGCCGCAGCAGTGCTTGTCGCAGCAGCAGTCGGTACAGCTGGTCGTCATGCTCGTCCTCCTTTCCCGTGTGATCAGACGCTCGGCTGGATGACCGGCAAGGATCGCAGGCCAGCTCGCGGCATCGGCGGCGCGCTTGCCGGAGACAGTTGCCCCGCCAGCTGGCCGAAGCGCTCGACGGCCTCCGGTCGGAGGTAGTACCAGACCCACGACGCCCGCCGCTCGGTCCGGACCCAACCGGCCTCGCGCAGCACCTTGAGGTGGTGGCTGACGGTTGGTTGGGCAACATCGCAGCAGGTCGTGAAGTCGCAGGCGCACACACCGCCTCGCGCGCTCAGCTCGCGCAGGATCGCCAGGCGGGTGGGGTCGGCAGCCGCCTGGAGGAGTCGGACGTCCGGATCGGTCTGGCGCTTCATTGGGGCCATGGTATTGACAAATGCCTATTTCGGCAAGTATCAATATGCAAGCGATCCACGGGCCACGACCAGACCCCCCCCGCCACGGCGACCGATCAGGAGAAGGCGCATGACCACCGAGACGATCCACGACGAGGTTCGCCAGCACTACGCCGCCGCGGCTGCACGGGCCACGGCCGGGGCGTCCTGCTGCGGCGACGCCGGCACGATCGGCGCCGATCTCTACTCCGCCCTCGAGCGCGACGAGCTGCCGGACGCCGCCGTCATGGCGAGCCTCGGCTGCGGCAACCCGACCGCCGTCGCCGACCTGCACCCCGGCGAGCGCGTGCTCGATTTGGGCTCCGGCGGCGGCATCGACGTGCTGCTGTCGGCCCGGCGCGTGAGCCCGGGCGGGATGGCGTTCGGCCTCGACATGACGGACGAGATGCTCGCGCTCGCCCAGCGCAATGCCGCGGAGGCGGGCGCCCCGAACGTCGAGTTCCTGAAGGGCCAGATCGAGGCGATCCCGCTGCCGGCCGAGTCGATCGACGTCGTCATCAGCAACTGCGTCGTCAACCTCGCCGCGGACAAGCCGGCCGTCTTCCGCGAGATCGCGCGCGTGCTCCGGCCCGGCGGGCGGATCGGCATCACGGACATCGTGGCCGAGGATCACCTGACGCCGGAGCAGCGCGCCGAGCGCGGCTCGTACGCCGGCTGCATCGCGGGCGCCCTGTCGATCTCCGAGTTCCGCACCGGCCTGGAGGCGGCCGGGCTGAAGGACGTGACGCTGACCCCGACGCACGCTGTCGCCGAGGGGATGGTCAGCGCGATCGTCAAGGCCACCAAGCCCGCGGACGCACAACCGGCGGTCGACCTGTCCGCCCGGGAGCTACCGGTTGCCACCGGTTGCTGCGGCGGGTCCGGCTGCTGCTGAGGGTCGCCGCCTAACTCCCCGCTCCGATGGTCGAGGAATCACGGACCGGCAGCGCGAACGAGAAGACCGAGCCCCGTCCCTCCTCGGACTCCACCCAGATCCGGCCGCCGTGCTGCTCGACCACGTGGCGCGCGATCGCCAGGCCGAGGCCCGTGCCGCCGCCGCGGACGCGGGCGCGGTCGACCTTGTAGAAGCGCTCGAAGATCCGGGCCAGGGCGGCCCGCGGGATGCCGAGGCCGTGGTCCTCGACCGAGGTCACGACCTCGTCACCGTCGACCCGGACCCGCACGACGACCTCGCCGCCGTTCGGGCTGAACTTGACGGCGTTGTGCAACAGGTTGACGAGCACCTGGCCGAGCCTTGCCTCGTCGCCGCGGACCGCCGGCACCGGCTCCGGGACGTCGACCCGGAGCGGCACCCCCTGGCGGTCGGCGAACAGCCGGAGTCGCTCGGTCGATGCTGTCGCCAGCCGCCCGAGATCGACGTCGTCCAGGTGCACGACGGCGGCCCCGCTCTCGATCCGGCTCAGGTCGAGCAGCTCGTTGACCATCTGCACGAGGTGCCCCGTCTCGACCTCGATCTTGGCGATCCGGTCGCGCATCCGCGGCGGGACGGCCGCCCCCGCGGCATCCGCCTCCCGGGCGAGCGTCTCGGCGAGCAGGCTGACGGTCGACAGGGGCGTCCGGAGCTCGTGGCTCAGGTTGTCGATGAACTCGGCGCGGATCTGCTGGAGCCGGCGAAGCTCCGTCACATCCTCGAGAACGACCCAGATGCCGCGCACGGGCGAACGCCGGGCGCGGATCACGAGCGAGGGTCCCTCGCTCTCGTTGAGCGCGATCTCGCCGCCGGCGGCACCACCCGCGCGGGCCTCGGCCAGGATCTCCTCGACGCGGCGATCGACGAAGGCCTCCATCGGGGTCCGCCCGGCGAGGCCGCCCGGAGGCCGGTCGAGGAACACGTGGGCGGCGGTGTTGGCGAGGGCGATCCGGCCATCCTCGTCGACCAACAGGATCCCGACGCCCGTGAGGTCCGCGAGGTAGGCGAGATCCCGACGGCCGAGATCCACCGAGCGCTCCGCCGCCTCCGCCCGCTCGACGACCCGCCGGACGACCTCCTCGGGTCCGGCGCGCGGCGCATCGACGGCGCCCAGCCGGCGAAGCTGCTCGGCGTCGACCGCCGCACCCCGGCGGCCGATCGCCACGCCGAGCGCCAGACAGGCCAGCGCGACACCGGCGACGAGCAGCTCCATCAGGCGCGGGCGGGCGACGCTTCGCGCGACGTGGACATGCCGCAAGTGTGCGCCAACGATGCGATCCGGCATCATGTCGCGACCGATGCTCGACGAGACGCCAGGGTTCGATCGGAAGGTGCTCTACTCGGTCGCCGAGGTGGCCGCCATCACGGGCTGCCGGCCGGGACGGATCCTTCGCTGGATCCATCGCCGCCAGCTCGACGCCGTGCATCTCGAGGGCTCGCCCCTCGTGCCCCTTCCGGCCCTCGTGGCCCGCCTGGAGCGGATCGAGGCGGCTCGCGCCCGGCGGCGGGCCCTCCGGGAGACGCGGGAGCGACAACGGCGGCTGCGACTGGCGGCTGAGAGCGAGACGCCCGCCGCGGTCTAGCCGGGACCCTGGCGGCGGCGGAGCAGTGGCTCCGCGCGCTCGCCGGCCCCCCGACCGGTGCCCGGATCGCCGGTCGCGGCCTGCCACGGGCCGACGAGGCGGGCGAACTCCTCCGCCCCGAATGCGTGGCGCAGGACGAGCGCGTGGGCGGTCCGACCGAGGAGCCTGGCGGCACGAGCAGCGTCGGAGCGGTCGAACGCGGCGAGCGCGGCGACGGCGGGCGCCGCGGCAGCCGCGGCATCCCGGGCGGCCAGCGTCGACGAGACCCGCAGCCCCTCGTCCTCCTCGGGATCGAGGCCGGCCGGCCAGGCGTCAGCCTGGAACGGGGCACGGCCCGCGGCGGTGAGCATCGCGTCGAGATCCATCCGCTCCAGCTGCCGGCAGCGCTCGACGAAGCGCTCGACGGCCGCGCTGTTGGGACCATAGCGCGGCTGGCCGATGGCGGCCTCCCAGCCGCGCATCAGCCGGTCCCTTGCCCGCCCACGGAACGGCTCCGTCAGGTGCTCGTCGAGAAACGGCGCGAGGACGAGCTCGTGGGCGGCCGCGAGGATCGCGTCCCGAACGGCCGGGGCGGCCCAGTCCGCCGGACGCAGCCGGTCGCGGACGTCACGCTCGACCGCCTCGAGCGCACCGACCTGGGCCGGGGCGAGGAACCGCCGGATGCTGGCCACGAACGCGATGGAGGACGTGTCCGCCACGGACAGGCGGTCCAGCTCCAAGGGGCTGAGACTGGCCACTCGATCGAGGAACCGGCGGAGCATCGCGGCCGCGTCCGCCGGACGCCGCCGGAGGGGCGCGGGTCGCCAGTAGCGCGGCACAGGCGCGCTGCGCGCGGCCCAGCCGTCACGCCGGGCGTCGTGCCGGACGTCTGTTCGTTCGCGGTCGTAGCGTTTGCGGAGCGCCGGGTCGCTCAGCCAGTCGTGGGCGACGTTGATCCGCTTGGCCAGGTCGAGCGCGGCGGATCCGGCGACGTCCGGATGGTGGCGCTTGAGCAGCGCTCGCCACGCGATCTCGATCGCCTCCGACGTCGCGTCGGCGGGCACCTCGAGACGGGCGTACAGATCGTCCGCGGGGATGCTCTGGCGGGGAGGCACGACCGGATCGTACCGCCGGGGCCGTCAGGCGGGGACCGGCTCCCGCCCGCCCAGCAGCTCCCCGGCCTCCTCGGTCGAGACGACGCGCGATCCCCCGCCTGCCCGCTCGCGGAGCTCGATGCCGCCCGCTTTGAGCGAGCGGGGGCTGACGGTCAGGATCCAGGGCATGCCGAGCAGCTCCGCGTCGGTGAACTTCACGCCGGGCGACTCGGGCCGGTCGTCCCACAGGATCTCCCGACCTGCCTCCGCCGCCAGTGCGTGGAGACGCTCGGCCGTCTCGCGCACGGCGGGGTCGCGGTCGCCGCCGATCTCGACGAGGTGGGCGGCATACGGCGCGACCTCGGGCGGCCAGACGATCCCCTTCTCGTCGTGGTGGGCCTCGACGATGCAGGCGACGTTCCGCCCGACCCCGATCCCGTACGAGCCCATGACGATGGGGTGCTCCCGGCCGTCCTCGCCGAGGTAGCTCGCTCCGGCCGCGTCGGTGAACTTCGTGCCGAGCTTGAAGATGTTGCCGACCTCGATCCCGTTGCGCAGGATGACCGGACCGCCGCACTGCGGGCACGGATCGCCCTCCCGCGCGTTGGTCAGATCGACGACGATGTCCGGCTCGTAGTCGCGGCCGACGTTCACGTTCCGGAGATGCCAGCCGGGCCGGTTCGCGCCGGCGACCAGGTTCGGGGACCGCGCGACGAGCTCGTCGACCACGACCAGGGTGTCATGCGCCCCGACTGGGGAGCCATACCCGGGCTCCATCCCGGCCGCCCGGATCTCCTCGGCGTGCGCCGGGCGGAGCCCGCCGGTCGAGCCGATGGCATTGGCCAGCTTGGTCTCGTTGACCTCGTGGTCGCCGCGGACGATGGCGGTCACGAGGCGCCCGTCCTCGGCCGTGAAGAATGCCGCCTTCGCAGTCCGGGCCTCCGAGATTCCGAGATAGCGCGCGAGGTCCGCGATCGTGGCCGTCCCCGGCGTCTCGACCTCCTCGATCGGCGCAGGCTCCTCCGGCTCGGGTGCGGAGCGAGGACTGACCGCCACCTGCTGGTTGGCCGCGTAGTCGCACGACTGGCAGAGGACGAGGGTGTCCTCGCCGGCCGGGTTCAGGACCATGAACTCGTGGGCCAGGCTGCCGCCCATCATCCCGACGTCCGAGTTCACCGCGACCGTCTCCAGGCCGAGCCGCGCGAAGATCCGGACGTAGGCCTCGTGCTGCGCCCGGTAGCTGGCGTCGAGGCCGGCCTCGTCGCGATCGCAGCTGTAGGCGTCCTTCATGACGAACTCGCGGACGCGGATCAGCCCACCGCGGGAACGTGGCTCGTCGCGCCACTTCGTCTGGAAGTGGTAGACCATCATCGGCAGCTGGCGCCAGGACTTGACCACCTCGGCCAGCAGGATGCCGACGACCTCCTCGTGCGTCATGGCCAGGACCATGTCGCGGCCGGACCGATCCTTGAACCGTGTCAGCTCCGACCCGATGGCGTCGTAGCGACCGCTCTGCCGCCAGATCTCCGCCGGGTGCACCACCGGCATCTCCATCTCCTGGCAGCCGATCCGGTCCATCTCCTCGCGGATGATCTGCTCGACACGCCGGTTGACGCGCAGGCCGAGCGGCAGCAGCGAGTAGATGCCGCTGCCCAGCTGCCGGACATAGCCGGCCCGCAGGAGCAGCCGGTGAGAGGGCATCTCGGCATCCGACGGATCGTCGCGCAGGGTCGTGAAGAACAGCTGGCTCAGGCGCATGGCGGAGAGGATAGCGGGGGTTGGGTCGCGGCCCCGCGCTGCGAGCCGGATCCCCGGTTGCGCCCGCGGCCTGCCGGGCGGTTCCGTGACCCGTACCATCCCCGCCGATGGAAGGCATCCCCGCCCTGCTCCTCGTCGTAGTCGTGCTGGCGGTCGCCTTCGACTATATCAACGGGTTCCACGACACGGCGAATGCGATCGCCACGTCCGTCGCGACGCGCGCTCTCCACCCGCTCCACGCGGTTGGGATGGCCGCTGCGTTCAACTTCATCGGCGCATTCGCCGGAACGGCGGTGGCGAAGACGATCGGCTCGGGGCTCGTCGAGGAGGCCGCGACCACACAGGGCGTGATCATCGCGGCCTTGACTGGGGCGATCGTCTGGAACCTGTTCACCTGGCGGCTCGGCCTGCCCAGCTCCAGCAGTCACGCCCTCCTCGGCGGGCTCTTCGGCGCGACGCTGATCGCGGCCGGGACCCGAGGGTTCAAGGTCGAGGGCATCGTTGGCAAGGTCATCGTCCCCATGCTCACCTCGCCGCTGCTGGGGTTCGCGATCGGTTTCGCCCTGATGCTCAGCCTGTACTGGCTCTTCCGACGGGCGCCGCGACGGCCGGCCAGTGCGGGGTTCCGACGGCTGCAGGTGCTGTCCGCCGGCTATATGGCGTTCTCGCACGGTTCCAACGACGCTCAGAAGACGATGGGAATCATCACCCTCGCCCTGTTCTCGGCCGGCGTGATCGACGAGGTGGCGGTTCCCATCTGGGTCGTGGTGGTGGCCGCGACCGCGCTCTCGGCCGGCACGGCAGTCGGCGGCTGGCGGATCATGCGCACCATGGGACACCGCGTGGCCAAGCTGGAGCCGGTCCATGGGTTCGCGGCCGAGACCACCGCGGCCACGATCATCTTCGGGGCCGCGCATTTCGGGATGCCCGTGTCGACGACGCATGTCATCTCCAGCGCCATCATCGGGGTGGGTTCGGCACGCGGTCCGCGCGGCGTTCGCTGGGGCGTCGCCCGGGACATCCTCGTCGCCTGGATCCTCACGATTCCCGCATCCGGCACGGTCGCCGCGCTCGTCTGGCTGGCGCTGAACGTCGTGGGCGCCGGTTGAGCGAAACCAAGCCCCGGAGGTTCGCATGACATTCCGCCTGCTCCCCAGGGACGGTCGCTTCTTCGAGCTCTTTGCCAGCGACGGCGAGAACCTGCACGCTGCCGCCAGGAGCCTCCGTGCGCTGGTCGTCGATTTCGACCGCCTCGACGAGCGCGTCGCCGAGATCCAGGCGCTCGAGAAGCGGGGCGACGAGCTCGACCGGGAGATCACTCGACGGCTTGACGATGCCTTCGTCACGCCGTTCGACCGGGAGGACATCCACGAGCTCGTGGCGCGGCTCGACGACGTCGTCGACGGCATCCAGGCGGTCGCCGAGACGATCGTCATCTACGGCATCACCGCCCCCACGGCGGAGGCACGGCGGCTGACCGAGATCCTCGAGGAGCAGTCGGTGCAACTGCTGGCGGCGCTGCGCGGTCTGGAGCGCATGAAGGACCTCGATGTGCCGCTGGCGGCGGTCCACGAACTGGAGCACGAGGCGGACGGCCTGTCCAGGTCGGCCGTCGCGAGGCTGTTTCGCGACACGGCCGACGCGGTCGAGGTCATCAAATGGCGGGACCTCTACCGGGTGCTCGAGGACACGATCGATGCCGCCGAGGATGCCGCCGAGGCGATCGAGCGGATGTACCACAAGACGGTCTGAGCCCTGCCGGCGGCCGGTCACCAGACGCCGGTCAGGGGGCTCGGCAGGCGATCAGCTCACGCCAGACGGGGCGAATGGCCTCGTCGGTCAGTTCGAGCCAGCGCAGCGCGTATGCGACCCGGACCGCGCTGCCCGCGAACGCCTGCGGGCTCCCGGGGGCGGCTCGGCCGTGGAAAGCCTCCCGGCCGAAGGACGCCGCCAGCGAGGCATGGCTCCGGATCGGGCGCAGGTGCGAGCGCACGAGGTCGACCTCCCGCACGAACGACGGCGCGGACCACCGCCCGGGTCGCCCCGAGACGCGCTGCAGCAGCCGGGTGAGCTGCGCGGCATCGAGCGCCAGCGCCCGGCCGGGAGGCGCAGGTGCGAGGGCGCGTGCTCCGACCGACGTCGGGCGCTGAGGATCGAGGTTGTCGAGCAGGAAGGTCGGGCCACCCGGATGGAGGAGCACGCCGGGTGGCCCTGGAGCGGCGGTGCCGTCGCCGATCGCGTGGACCGACGGTGGGAGGTCTCGCACCCGACTGACGAGCGGCATGTGAGGAGCCTGGGCGCGGCGCGTCAACGGCTCACTAATGGACGGTTAAGTCACCGGTGAGCGCGGCCGGCGATCATCACGTCAGGCCGGGCGGCGGAACACGTAGCCGACGCCGCGGACCGTATGGATCAGCTGCGGGTTGGATGGATCGGGCTCGATCTGGCTCCGCAGCCAGTGGACGTGAACGTCGACCGTTCGTGTCTCGC
>JACDAV010000195.1 GCA_013695255.1 Chloroflexota bacterium | reverse complement strand
CCGACGGGCTGCTCGACTTCTGCCGCGAGGAGCTCGGGCGGATCGAGGCGTTCTGCCGCGAGCGGAACGTGATCGGCCTCGCCGAGGAGCCGCTCGACATCCGCTGGACGCCCGTCTTCATGCGCTCCTTCGGCGGGGCGATGCTCGACGCACCGGGACCGCTTGACCGCGGCCAGAAGAGCTTCTTCGCGATCACGCCGATCCCCGAGGAGTGGTCGCCGGACCGCGCCCAGTCATACCTGCGGGAGATGAACAGCCGTCAGCTCCGGCTGCTGACGATCCACGAGGCGGTGCCCGGTCACTACCTGCAGGGGGTCTACGCCAACAAGCTCGATTCCCTGCCGCGCGCCGTCTTCTGGAGCGGTCTCTTCGCCGAGGGCTGGGCGGTCTACGTGACCCAGGTGATGATGGACCTCGGGTACGCGGCCGACGACCCCGGCGTGATCATCAATCACTGGAAGTACTACCTGCGGGCGGTCGTCAACGCCATCGTCGACGCCCGCATCCACACCGCCGGCATGGGCGAGGAGGAAGCCGTCACGCTGATGGTCGAGGGCGGCTTCCAGGAGGAGGCCGAGGCACGCGCCAAGTACGACCGGGCGCGGTTGTCGTCGACGCAGCTGTCGACCTACTTTGTCGGCTCGATGGAGTTCTGGTCGATCGAGCGCGAGGCACGCCGCCGGGCGGCGGCGGCGAGCGGCGACCCGCGAGGGGCGGCTGCGGTGCCCGAGCCCCGCGTGGTCGGCGGGTTCGGCGACACGCCGGGTTTCGAGCTCAGGGCCCATCTCGAGGCGTGCATCTCGCACGGCTCGCCACCGACCTCGATCCTCCGGCGGATCCTCCTCCCGTGAATGCGGACCGGGACGCCATCGAGCGGCTCGAGTCGCTGCGAATCCCCTATTACATCACCGGCTCCTGGGCGCTGGCGGCCTACGCGGAGCCGCGGATGACCCGCGACATCGACATCGTTCTCGACATCACGCCGACCGACTACGACCGACGCGTGCGGCCAGCCTTCGAGGACGCCTGGCTGGTCAATGACCCGATCGATCTGGGTGGGCGTTTCATGGCCGGCGTCATCCACCGAACAGAGATCGCGCGGGCGGACTTCATCTTCGGGCGGAAGGATGCGTTTGCGAGATCCGCCATGGAGCGACGCCGGCGAAACGACCATCCCGTGCTCGGGACGACCTGGCTGATCGCACCGGAAGACCTCGTGCTCGCCAAGCTGGAGTGGTCAGATGGTGGAGCCTCCGAGCTGCAGGTGCGCGACGTCCGGTCGATCTTCCGGTTGAACCCGGATCTCGACCGAGCGTACCTGGACGGGTACGCTGCCCTTCTCGGTGTGACGGAGCTGATGGAGGCCGTGCGTGCCGGTTGACCTCGCCCAGCGGCAGCTCGATGAGCGGGTACGAGCGGCGTCGCCGGCCGATCGGGCGCTCCTCCATGCCCGCTTGCGCGGGGATGCCATCCGGATCGTCTGGGCGGCTGCCGACCTGGCCGGGCCGATGAGCGAGACGGAGCGGGCCCGTTTCCTCCTGCGGCGCCTCTACCCGGATCTCGAGGGGCCGCGGCTCGAATCGATCATGGGGCGGCTCGAAGCGGAGTGGCTGGCCGGCACCTGGACCGGCTTCCGCCGACCCGACCCGGTCCGTTAGCGACGCGGCTTGACCGGGCGCGGCCGCTCGACGGGCCGGACGAGGTCGCGCAGGGCATCGACCCGGTAGCGCGCGCGCTCGGCGGACCCGGCCAGTCCGAGCGCGATCGCGGCGCTCGCGGCGAGGGTTCGCCGGCGGGTCGTCTCGTCAACGGCGCCGGCCGTCCCGTCGACCGCGTCCAGGACGACCGCCCAGTCGCACAGCTCCTGCCACGCCTCCCGGTCGAACCACTCCGCGTCCTGCCAGTGGTTGACCCGGAGGAAGGTGCGGGTCTCGGGATCGTCGAGCCATGCGTTCGCCAGCCGGGCTGCCTGCTCCGGCGCCGATCGACCCAGGGCGCTCGACGGCCGTGCCAGGGCGAGCAGCAGCCGGATCCGCTCGACGGCGGACCAGGCCCCGGCCTCGTCGATCCCCTGGTCGCGCAGCGCGGCTGCAACGGCCGGCGCGAACCGCAGCTCCTCGAACCAGGCGCGGCTCGTGGATCCTGAGGCAGCCCCGGGGGCCAGCCGGCCGAGTGGCTCGAGGATGGCCCAGGCACGGACGATCGCCAAGCGCCACGGGTCCGCGGTGGCGGCGCGCACGGCGCCGGGCGGATCGGCACGGCCGGGCTTGCCTGCCGGGAGCGGCCCGGCGAGGGAGTCCGCGCCCGCCGGCGGAGGCGGCTCGGGAGCACCGGCCTGGCCGCCTGATGCCAGCTGATCGAGAGCGCGCAGCCGCCGCGCGGCGATGTCGACGACGCGATCGCGGATCTCCTCGTTCCCAGTCCCGGTCGCCTCGCCCACCGCTCGGACCAGCTCCCGGACCGCGGCCTCGTCAACGTCCGGCCGGAGCACCCCGCGAACCGCCGCCAGCACCGGCTCGAGCTGCTGCTCGAGCAGCGCCTCCTCGAGCGACGGCACACCCCGCCCGCCGAGCCGGTCGGCGAGCCCACGCCACACGCCGGCCGGGTCGTGCACCTCGCGGAACTCCCAGAACACGTGACAGCGGTAGGCGTCCAGCTCGACGCGCAGCCCATCGCGCAGCTGGCCAACGGTCCGAAGATGCTCGAGGCCGCCGCGCGCGTCGCGGAACGCGACGAGGGCGTCGTCCGGCCCGTCGGCCAGTCCCAGGCCATCGGCCAGCGTCCGCCGGGCCAGTGACCGTGAGCCGTCCGGCGACTTGACGGCGAACGTCGCGGACTCCCGGATGCGCCCCGTGGTCGACCCGTAGCGGTTGTGATAGACGACCAGCGATCGACTCGGCCCCTGGCCGTTCGAGTAGGCGAACACGTTCTCGTCGACCTCGCCGCCGTCGGCCGTGACGTCGTACAGCAGGAAGTCCCGGGCGCCAGCGAACCAGCCGCGGCGGTGGAGGAGGGGGAAGATCTCGCGCTCATGGCGCTCGACCAGCCAGTGGTCCGGCTGCTCGTCGAGCGTCGCCCGGCGGAACTCCATGCCGTACTTCTCGCCGAAGCCCTCCACCTGCCCGTGACCCAGCATCGGCAGCCCGGGCAGCGTGGCCAGCAGGGTCGCGACCCCGAAGTACTTGTCGCCCTTGCCGAACTGCTCGACCGCCGTCTTCTCGTCCGGGTTGTTCATGAAGTTCACGAAGCGCTGGAGGATCTCAATGTCGAACTCGAGCGTCTCCTTGATCACCCGTCGGTAGCCCGCGTTGTCCTCGGCCCGCAGCATGTGCATGAACGCGCTGTTGTAGACGCGGTGCATGCCGAGGGTCCGGACGAAGTAGCCCTCGAGCAGCCAGAATGCCTCGGCCAGCAGGAGCGTGTCCGGCACCTCGGCCGCGACGCGGTCCACGACCTCGCGCCAGAACTCGACCGGGATCGCCGCCTCGAACGCGGCGCGCGACATCGACCCGTGCTCGGCGCGCGACGGGATCGCGCCGCCGGCCCCGGGCTCGGGGTACCACAGCCGCTGGATGTGCTTCTTGGCGAGCACCATGGCGGCGTCGAAGCGGATGACCGGCGAGCGGCGCGCGACATCGAGGATCGTCCGGATGACCTGCTCGCGGACCTCCGGCTTGAGGTAGTCGAGCTGCGCCGTGTCGTTCCACGGGAAGCTCGTGCCGTCGTTGCCGTGGTAGACGTAGCGCGACTCGCCGGTCGAGCGGTCGAGACGGCGGAAGACGACCGCCGCGTCGCTGTTGTCCCAGTAGTGGTCCTCGAGGAAGATCCCGACCCGGTCGTCCGGCGACAGGTCCGCGCCCTCGAACGTGTAGGCCGGGTACGGCGGCTCGGGCAGCGACAGGAACCACTCGGGGTGCTCGACCACCCAGCGCGAGTCGATCCCCATGTGGTTCGGGACCATGTCGCTCGACAGGCGGATGCCACGCGCCCAGGCCCGAGCCTTGAGATCTTCGAACGCGCTCTCGCCGCCGAGGTCGTCCGCGATCCGGTAGTCATCGAGCGAGTAGGCCGAGGCCGCCGCGTCCGGGTTGCCGCGCATCCGCTTGATCCGCTCCGAGGCGACGGAGCGCTGCCACAGCCCGATCAGCCACAGCCCGGTGACGCCCCAGGCCGCGAGGCGGTCCAGCTCCTCGTCCGGGATCTGGTCCAGGCGCCGGATCTCGCGGTCGTGTCGCCGCGACAGCTGGTCGAGCCAGACGTACGTGCTCTTGGCGATGAGCACGAGCCGCGGCATCCAGTCGCTGTCGTGGCTGAACCGCTCGGGCTCGTCGTCGAGCCCGCCGTATGACGGGGTCTCCACGGGACCGCCGAAGCCGTCGATCCCGCCCGCGCCGGCGCCGGCCCCGGCCCCGAAGCGCAGGTGCAGCGCGCGCTCCTCCTCGGCGATCACGTCGAGCGCCACCAGCAGGCGGTCCATGACCTCGCCGACGAGATCGCTCCAGTGGTCGCGGATGTAGCGGAGCTGGCCGGCCAGCGAGGTCGGCGAGGCCAGCGCGGGGGCCCGCAGCAGCTCGGTCAGGGTCTGGCGGTCCGGGCCGAAGGCAGGCGCAGCGGCGAAGAACGCCTCGAGCGCGTCCAGGACGCCGCGGTAGTCCGTGTCGCTGGCCACGTCGCGATCGTCGAACAGCTCTCGCAGCGGCTCGGCCGCCGGGTTGGCGTTGGTCACGGCCGTGAGCAGCACCTCCTCGAGGGTCTCGGGGCCCGTCCGCGGCGCTCCCTGGAACCCCTCGCCGAACGATCGCAGGAGCGCGCTCGTGCGCCGGTCCCCTCGCTCCGCCGCCACGGCCGCAAGCGCGTCCGCGAAGGCGCCCGGCCGGACCTCCGTCTCGTAGCGCTCGATGAGGTGGTGGAACACCTCATGGAGCAGTCCCAGGGCCTGCAGCTCGCCGGCCTGGACGGAGGGGACGCCCGAGGCATGGTCCGTTGCCCGGGCCCGGTTCATCGCAGCCGCGAGGCGGCGGGACACCGGCCCGCGCGCCAGCGGCACGGTGCCGTCCGGGGCGACGTCCTCGACCGCCGGCGTGTATCGCCGCCCGGCCTCGCGCTCGAGCGGAAGGCCGGACCGGCGGCTCATGCGTCGACGAGCTCGAGGATGCCGCGGAGCGGGATGGCGACCCAGTCGGGACGGTTGCTCAGCTCGTAGGCCAGCTCGTAGAACGCCTTGTGCAGCAGGAAGGCGTCGAGCAGCACGGACCACTCGGCCTCGTCCGCCGGGAGGAAGGCGGCGCCGGCCGTCGCCTGCCGGTATCCACGCAGGAACGACGCGGAGACCCAGCCGTACCATGCCCGGATCCAGGGCTCGAGGACCACCTCGTCCTCGCGGCGGATCGACGCGCCCAGCTCCGTGCGCAGCACCGAGCCGTGGACGGCGTAGTGGAACGAGCGAAGCATCCCGGCCACGTCGCGCAGCGGCGAGCGCTTGATCCGCCGCTCGCCGAGCGGCCGCGCCGGCTCGCCCTCGAAGTCGATGATCACGAGGTCGCGACCGGTGTGCAGCACCTGGCCGAGGTGGAAGTCGCCGTGGGTCCTGAGCCTCATGCCGCCCAGCTTTGCGGTCAGCAACGCCCGGAGCCGGTCGGCCACGAGATCCTCGAGGCCGGCGATCCGCTCGGCGTCGGCCGCCGCCGCCTCGGTGAGGGTCGACCTGCGGCGGCCCAGCAGCCGCAGGCTGTCCCGGACCGTGCCGAGGATCGACTGGTACACGGAGCGCTGGTACAGCTCGCTGAACGGCTCCGGAGCGAACGCAGGATCGTTCGGCTCGGACGCCAGCGCGACGTGCAGCTCGCCCGTGCGGATGCCGAGCAACTCCACCGTGTCGAGGTAAGCGTCGACCGTCTCGCGGGCGATCGCGGGCGGCTCGGCGCGCGCATCAACGAGCAGCCGGGCCGTCGAGAGGTGCACGGGCGGCGGCGCCGCTCGGCGGGCGACCGCGCGCTCGAAGAACGTCCCGAGCGTGTCGACCGTGTACT
>JACDAV010000187.1 GCA_013695255.1 Chloroflexota bacterium | reverse complement strand
TCAACGTCCGCTTCGTCGAGGGCGAGATCGAGGCCCTCCCGCTGCCCGACGCCTCGGTCGATGTCGTGATCAGCAATGGCGTGATCAATCTGTCGCCGCGCAAGGTGCGCGTCCTCGCCGAGGCGTTCCGCGTCCTTCGACCCGGTGGCCGCCTGGCGATCGTCGACCTCGTCCTCGACCACGATCTGCCGCCCGAGATCCAGACCCACCCCGCGGCGTGGGCCGGCTGCCTTTCGGGCGCGCTGTCCGAGATCGCCATGTACAAGGGTCTGCGGCGGGCGGGCTTCCGGAACGTCGGGATCGAGCCGCTCGGCGACTTCGGCATCGATGAGTGCGCCCTCTACCCGCTCTTCAACGACGAGCTCCTCGGATTGCTTCGGCGTCTCGTCCCGGCCGAACGTCACGGGCGGATCGCGAGGAGCGTCTTCGTCCGCGGCCGGAAGCCCGCCCCGGGCGAGTCGCTGCCCGGTCGCTCCCGGGGCTGAGTCCGGCCGATGGAGGCGAGCACGACGACGGCGATCGAGGAACGCCCGGAGCCTGCGCTCGCCGGCAAGAAGTATGACGACCCGTTATGGGCCGAGCGGTATGCCAGCTACTGGGAACCGGTCCTCGCACCGGCCGGGCGACGGCTGCTCGATGCACTCGCGCGCGACGGGCTTACGTCCGACGCGGCGATGGCGCCGCCCTCCGGGACCCTGACCCTCCTCGATGTTGGGACCGGTACGGGCCTGCTCGCCATCGACGCCGCCCAGCGCTGGGCCGGCGCGCGCATCATCGGCGTCGACCCCTCGGCCGCGATGGTGGCGGTGGCCCGCCGGCGGGCCGCCGGGCTGGCGGCTGCCAATGGCCAACTCGAGTGGCACGAGGCGCCGGCCGACCGTCTCCCCATCCCCGATCAGGCAGTCGATCTCGCCGTCTCCTCGTTCGTCTTCCAGCTCGTGCCCAAGCGGCTAGCGGCCCTCCGCGAGACGTTTCGGGTCTTGCGGCCCGGCGGGCTCCTGGGCTACGTGACGTGGATCAAGATGGACGAGCCGTTCGTGCCTCGGGACATCGTCGACGAGGAGGTCGGGGAGCTGGCGGCCAGCTGGGGTGGAGCGGCCCCGGTCGCCGGTGACGTCGCCTCGGTCGGCGCTGCGGCCCGCCAGCTGCGTCGGGCCGGTTTCCAGAGCGTGCGGGCATGGCAGGAGGAACTCTCCCGCGAGTGGACACCTGCCGCGTACCTCGAATACGTCGAGGCGTGCCGCAACGCCGATGCGTTCGCCAGCCTCGACGCCGACGCCCGCACAGCCCTGCGCGACCGGTTAAGGGCTCGACTGGCCCGCCTCCCGAGTTCGGGGTTCAACTGGAGTGCACCGATCGTCTTCGCGATCGGGCGGCGGCCCGGCTGACGACTTGTCGAGCGGTCGGGAATTTGCCGCCGGTCCCCATCGTCGTATCCGGTAGCACGCAGTTCTCCCGGAGGTTGAGACAGTGACCGAGCTCAGTACACCAGTCAACGTCGAGTCGCTCCGCGGAGCGATCCGTGCCGAGTACGCGGCCGTGGCGGAGCACCCCGACCAGGGGTTCCACTTCCACACGGGCGAGCGCCTCGCCGCGATCCTCGGCTACCCGGAGGAGTGGATCGCCGCCCTGCCGCCAACCGTCATCGAGTCGATGGCCGGGACCGGCAATCCGTTCGCGCTGGGCGACCTCCGGGCTGGCGAACGCGTCGTGGACTGTGGGTCAGGCGCAGGGGTCGACAGCCTGATCGCGGCCAGGCTCGTGGCGCCGGGCGGTTGGGTCATCGGCGTCGACATGACGCCGGAGATGCTCGCCAAGGCCCGTCGCAACGCCGAGCTCGCGGGCGTGCAGAACGTCGAGTTCCGCGAGGGGGTCCTCGAGGCGCTGCCGGTCCCGGACGGCTGGGCCGACGTTGTCATCTCGAACGGCGTCCTCAACCTCGTGCCGGACAAGGCGGTGGCGCTGGCCGAGATCTTCCGGGTCCTGCGTCCGCGCGGCCGGATCCAGCTCGCCGACATCGTCCTGGACCGACCTGTTCCCGCCGGGTCGAAGGCCGACGTGAGCCTGTGGACCGGCTGCATCGCCGGCGGTCTCCTCGAGGACGAGCTCGTGTCGCTGGTGGAGGGGGCGGGATTCCGCGACGTCGACGTGCGGCGAGGCGTGGACGTCTTTGGCGGCGCTCCGCAGCACTCGGACGCCGCCGCATTCGGGACGATCGGCGCCGGGATCGTCGGGCGCAAGCCCTGAGTTTCATCAGAGTGGCGCGCATAGGTCGGCAATCCAGAGTGAAGGAGACGCGATGACGGACATGGCGACGGCGCCCGATCTCGCCGCGATCAAGCAGCGCCAGCAGGCGACCTGGGCGAGCGGCGACTACCACATGATCGGCACGCAGATCCTGATCGTCTCGGAGTTGCTCATCGAGGCGCTCGACGTGCATTCGACCGAACGAGTCCTCGATGTCGCCATCGGCAGCGGAAACGCCGCACTCGCCGCGGCTCGGCGCGGATGCGCGGTCGTCGGGCTCGACTACGTGCCGGCGTTGCTGGAACGGGCGCGTCGGCGCGCCGAGGCCGAGGGCCTGGAGGCCGAGTTCGTGGAGGGCGACGCCGAGGCGCTGCCGTTCGACGACGGCAGCTTCGACGTCGTCAGCTCGGTCTTCGGTGCGATGTTCGCGCCGAACCAGGAGCGGACGGCGGGCGAGCTCGCGCGTGTCTGCCGGCCGGGCGGCCGGATCGGCCTCGTCGCGCATACGCCCGAGGGCTTCATCGGCCAGCTGTTCAAGACGAACGCAAAGCACGTCCCACCGCCAGTCGGACTGCGCTCGCCGGTCCTCTGGGGCACCGAGGAACGGCTGCGTGAGCTCTTCGGCGACGCCATCGCCGAAATCCATGCCGCGAAGCGGCACTACGTCTTCCGCTACCGCTCGCCGGAGGCCTACCTCGAGTACTGGCGGCGCTACTACGGTCCGACGATGAAGAGCTTCGAGGCCGTCGGAGAGGCCGGTCGCGCGGCGCTCGAGGCTGACTTGCTCGACCTCATCGCCCGCTTCAATCGCGCCGACGACGGCACCATGGTCGTGCCGAGCGAGTACCTCGAGACGGTCATCGTCAGGCACTAGTGTCTCGGGCCGTGGCCGCTCGAAAAGGTATGTGCTCTTTCCGAGTTATAGGCTGTTCCATCAGCCGCCGATAGAGCCCATAAGTGAGCAGATTCACGATCGGATCGCACTCAGGAAACCACAGCGGATAGGTGGGCAGGCTTATGAGTCCCCTGCTCTACCACTGAGCTACTCCGCCGTGGCGGTCAAGCCTACCGAGCGGGACCCGGGGGCGGCAAACCCCATCCCAAGAGCGCATAGGCTCCAGCTTGAATGACGTCGAGCGACCGGTCCGCGGTGGCACACTGCACCGGTGGCAGGGTTGCTCGCGGTCCATCTCCTGGGCATCCCATCCATCGAGCGGGATGGCGTCCGGCAGACTCCACCACGCGGACGCAAGACGTGGGCCCTTC
>JACDAV010000161.1 GCA_013695255.1 Chloroflexota bacterium | reverse complement strand
CGCGGCGGACCCGCGTGGCGATCCAGTAGACGAGGCTCTTGCCCCAGCCCGTCCGCTGGACGACGAGTGCGCGGGACCGGTCGAGGACGACCGCCTCGATCGCCTCGCGCTGCCCGTCGCGGAACGTTGCGCCCGGGCCGAGCATGGCCTCGAGGTGAGACTGGAGGGGCGGGGCGGTCGGGGCGGGCATCGCGGTCAAGGGTCGCACGCGGGGCACGCCGTTGGGGCACGCCGTTGGGGCAAGTGGGCCGCTCAGCGGCGCCGGTCGCGGAGCCCGGGCCCATGCATCGCGGGGGCTCACCGTGGTTGAGCGGTTTGCGCACATTCACACGGGGCCGCGCGACGATCCTGCAGCCTGGGCCCGCGTCCACGCACGGATGTTGCGATTCCACTCACTGGCACTGAGCGGACGCCGGACAAACCGACGGGGCCCGGCGTGGCGCCACGGCAGCCGGGCGCCCCGAACTAGTCCTCCTCGGCCTGGAACACCACCTCGCGCTTGCGCCGGATCGAAGGCAGGACCGCGACCGCGAGCGCGATGGCGGCGAGCACCAGGAGCGTCAGCGAGATCGGTCGGGTCACGAAGATCGTCGGGTCGCCCTGGGCGATGATCATCGCCCGTCGGAGGTGCTGTTCCAGCAACGGCCCCAGGACGAACCCGAGCAGGAACGGGGCCGGCTCTGCGCCGAGCTTGACGAGGAAGTAGCCGAGCACCCCGAAGAAGGCGACCGCGAAGACGTCGTACGGGTTCAGGTTGATGGCCAGGCCGCCGATCGAGGCGAACGCGATGATCGCCGGGAAGAGGATCCGGTACGGGATCGTCAGCAGCTTCACCCAGATGCCGATCAGCGGCAGGTTGAGCAGGACGAGCATCACGTTGCCGATCCACATCGACACCACGAGGCCCCAGAACAGCGCGGGCTGGTCCACGATCACGTTCGGACCCGGCGTGATCCCCTGGATGATGATCGCGCCGGCCATCAGGGCCATCACCGGGTGCGCCGGCAGGCCCAGCGTCAGCAGCGGGATGAACGAGGTCTGCGCCGCGGCGTTGTTGGCGGATTCGGGGGCGGCGACGCCCTCGATCGCGCCGTTGCCGAACTCCTCGGGGTGCTTCGACATCCGCTTCTCGAACGAGTACGAGGCGAACGAGGCGAGAATGTGCCCGCCACCGGGCAGGACGCCGAGCGCAGAGCCGAGCGCCGTCCCGCGCAGCACCGGGCCCACGATCCGCCGGAGGTCCTCGCGGGACAGCAGCAGCCGGCCGACCGCCTTGACCATCACCGTGCGCGTCTTCTCGTCCTCGAGGTTGCGCAGGATCTCGGCGATCCCGAACATCCCGACCGCCACGGACACGAAGTTGATGCCGGAGTAGAGCTCGCGCGTGTCGAACGTGAACCGCGGCGTCGCGGTGTAGGTGTCCTGGCCGACCGTGCCGAAGAGGATCCCGAGGGCGATCATCGCCAGCGCCTTGATCGCCGAGCCGCGCGCCAGCGCGATCGAGAAGATGAGGCCCAGCACGACGAGCGAGAAGTACTCCGGCGGACCGAACTGGAGCGCGATCCGCGCCAGCGGGGGCGCGAACAGCGCGAGGATCAGCGTCCCCACCGTCCCGGCTACGAACGAGCCGAGGGCAGCGGTGGCGAGCGCCGGTCCCGCGCGGCCCTTGCGGGCCATCTGGTGCCCGTCGATCGCGGTCACGGCGGACGACGACTCGCCCGGCAGATTCAGGAGCACGGCCGTGGTCGAGCCGCCGTACTGAGCGCCGTAGTAGATGCCGGCCAGCATGATCAGCGCCGTCACGGCCGGGAAGTTGAACGTGATCGGCAGCAGCATCGCGATCGTCGCCGTGGGCCCGATGCCCGGCAGCACGCCGACCATCGTGCCCAGCAGCACGCCGATGAAGCCGTAGAACAGGTTCTCCAGGCTGAGCGCCGTGGCGAACCCGAGCTGGAGATTGGCGAGGAGATCCATCTCGGCTCGCTAGCCCCCCAGCCAGGGACCGAGGAGGGGCAGCCGCAGCTGGAGCGCCACGACGAAGATCAGGACGCACAGGACCGTGAGGCCGGTCGCGATCGCGAGCGCCGCGACGACCCGCGTCTGCTGGCTGGCGAAGGCGGACAGGAAGACCGCCACGAACAGGGACGGGACGATTCCCAGGCCCCGGACCGTGGCGCCGAAGAAGAGGATCCCGCCCAGGATCAGGGCGATCGCACGCCACGGGACCGGGCCGATGGCCTCACCGTCGCCGGCCAGGAACCCCTTGACGATGACGGTGGCGCCGAAGACCGTGAGAAGACCGCCGAGAACGAACGGGAAGGCGCCCGGCCCCATCCGCGCCGGCGTGCCCAGCTCGTACGAGGTCGCACCGATCGCGAACGCCAGGCCCAGGACGAGGAAGACCAACCCCGAGAGGAGGTCTCTCAGGGCCGGTCGGAGGCGCGGGTGAAGGGACACCGATCGGGCGGTCGGGTCCGCGGGTCCGCTATCCCGCGGAGACGCCCGCCTCTTCGATGATCGGCTTCCAGAGCTCGATCTGGGACTGCAGCTTCTCGCGGTGCGCCGCCGGTGTCGCCTGGTCCTCGGCAACGGGCACCGTGCCGAGCGCGCCGAACTTCTCGACGACCGTCGGGTCCTTGAGCGCCTTCTTGAGCTCGTCGGAGAGCCGCTGGATGACGCCCTCGGGCGTTCCCGTCGGCACGTAGAGGCCGTGCCACACGGTCACGTCGAGTCCCTCGAGGCCGGCCTCCTTGGCGGTCGGCACGTCCGGCAGCGCCTTGTTCCGCTCGGGCGTGGTGACGGCGTAGGCCTTGACCTCGCCCGCCTTGATCTGCTCGGTCGTGTTCGTCGTCTGGTCGCACATGAAGTCGACCTGGCCGCCGATCAGGTCCGTCATCGCCGGCCCGGTCCCGTCATAGGGGACCTCGGTCACCTTGGCGTCCATCGCGTTCTGGAGCAGCAGGCCGCACAGGTGCGACGCCGCCCCGATCCCGGCGTTGGCGTACGTGACGTCCTCGCCGTGCTCCTTGACGAAGGCCACCAGCTCCTCGAGCGTCGTCGGTTCGAAGTCCTTGGCGCCGATGATCGTCATCGGAACCTCCGTCACCAGCCCGATCGTCGCGAAGTCCTCGAGCGGCTTGTAGGCGAGGTCCTTGTAGAGCGAGGGCGCCGTCGACATGCCGATGTGGTGCATGAGAACGGTGTAGCCGTCTGCCGCCGCCGTGGCCACCTGTCCCGCGGCGAGGGTCCCGCCCGCGCCGGCCACGTTCTGGACCACGATCTGCTGGCCGAGGCCCTTGCCCATCGGCTCCGCGATGAGCCGGGTGACCGTGTCCGTTGGACCGCCGGCCGCGAACGGCACGACGATGGTGATGGCACGGTTCGGATAGTCGCCCGCCCCGCCGCCGCTGGCTCCGCCGGTCGCGCCGCCGCCCGACTGGGTGCACGCGCTGACCACGAGCGCCGCAGCGATGGCGATCGGGAGGAACCGGAGCCGCCGATGCCGCCGGATCGCGACGATCGTGCCGGGAAGGGTTGGCAAGGGCTGGTCGTGCGTCATCGAGCGGGCCCTCCACAGACCGTCTCAGGGGCGGCCATTCCGGGTGACTATAACCGCGCGCGAACAATGCGAACGAGTTGCGTGGCCTCGGTCAACCCGGGCGGCGCGCCCCCTCGATCCAGGCGACGACCTCGTGCAGGCTGGTGGCTGTCGGGATCGCGGCTGCCGGAAGAGGCACGTCCGGGCGCCGGTTGACGAGCACGGCGCGGAGGCCCGCCCGCTGGGCGCCGGCGGCGTCGTACGGGGACCCGGCGACGAACAGCGTGCGCTCCGGTGCCGTGCCGAGCCGGCCGCACGCCTCGAGATAGATGGACGCGTTGGGCTTGTAGGCGCCCGCCTCCTCGGCCGACAGGACGAACCGGGGCGCGAGGCCGGAACGGCGGGCAGCAGTTCGCGCCAGGTCGGCGGAGCAGTTCGTCACGAACCCGTACGGCATCGTCAGCCGGGCCAGCGCGGCGGCGTCCGGCCAGGGCTCCATCTCCAGCCAGCCCTCGAGCAGCTCGCGCGCGGCGGTCGGCGGCAGTCCCTCCTCGACGGCCGCCTCCGCGACCAGGTCCTCGTACGGGAAGTAGCGCGGCAGGTCCTGCATGCGCGCCGTGACGGCGTCCCGCCAGCGGAGGCCGCGGCGGGTATCGTGGGCCGCCAGGGACCAGACAGCAAGCGAGTCCATCACCGCCATGAGCAGGTCGAACAGCACGACGTCGACCGTGTCGTCCGCCTCGCGCTCGCCCGTCCGGATCGTCGACGTGCGCGAGCGGACGATCTCGCTCCGCTCGGACATCGAGAACGCGGTCATCTCGTTCCGGGACATGGACACCTCGCTCGTCGCGATCGTCAGCTCCGTGGAGCGCGGCGGCCGCCCGGTGGTCGGCTACGGCTTCGCCTCCAACGGCCGGTACGCTCAGCCCGGAATCCTGCGCGATCGCCTCATTCCCCGCCTCCTCGCCGCGGATCCGGGCGACCTGGCCGACGAGACCGGCGAGAACCTCGACCCGCATCGGGCCTGGGACGTGATGATGCGCAACGAGAAGCCCGGCGGGCACGGCGAGCGATCCGTCGCGGTCGGCGCGCTCGACATGGCGATCTGGGACCTCGTCGCCAAGATCGCCGGTCTGCCGCTCTACCGACTGCTGGCCGTGCGGCACGGCGACGGCACGCCGGACGACCGGGTCTTCGTCTACGCGGCCGGCGGCTACTACCGGCCGGGCCGGCCGGTGAGCGACCTGGCCGACGAGATGCGCCGCTACCTCGACCTCGGCTACACGCACGTCAAGATGAAGATCGGTGGTGCGCCCCTGGCGGAGGACTTGGCGCGCATCGAGGCCGTCCTCACGGTCGTGGGGTCCGGCGAGCGGCTGGCCGTCGATGCGAACGGCCGGTTCGATCTGACAACGGCCCTCGAGTACGCCCGCGCGCTCGAGCCGTATGGGCTGATGTGGTACGAGGAGCCGGGCGATCCGCTCGACTTCGAGTTGCTCCGCGAGGTGGCTGGGGCGTACGCCGCGCCGCTGGCGACCGGCGAGAACCTTTTCTCCGCTGCCGACGCGCGCAACCTGCTGCGCTACGGCGGACTCCGCCCGGAGGGGGACACGATCCAGGTCGACCCGTCGCTCAGCTACGGCGTCGTCGAGTACCTGCGCGTGCTGGCCGCCCTGGGCGACCACGGCTGGTCAGCGCGGCGGTGCATCCCCCACGGCGGCCACCAGCTGACGCTCCACCTCGCCGCGGCGCTGCACCTCGGCGGCAACGAGTCCTACCCGGGCGTCTTCGAGCCGATCGGGGGCTTCGCTGACGGCGCCTCGATCGAGGGCGGCTACCTGCGGCTGGACGAGGAGCCCGGGATCGGCAGCGAGCGGAAGGCGGCGCTGTACCGGATCTTCCGGGAGATGATCGCCTAGGGCGATGGCTCGAGGCCCGGCGCGCGCGATACGCGGCGCCCGGCTCGATACGCGGCGTGCGGCTCGATACGCGGCGTGCGGCTCGATTGAGTCACCTACGCAAGAGGCTCGTAGTGGCACCGCCAGATGGCCGCCAACCACGGCGCGATCGCCCCGCCCGAGCGTGGATCCGGCACGGAGAGGCGGTCTCGGCTCGGCGCAGGGGCTCTACCACGAACC
>JACDAV010000149.1 GCA_013695255.1 Chloroflexota bacterium | reverse complement strand
TCCACCCAGCAGGACGAGCTGGGCGCAGATGGCCCCGACGGTGACCGTGGATCCGAACAGGAGGAGTGCGGCACCGCGCAGACGCCGGCCCAGCACGTAGTAGGCGAGCAACACCGGGATCAGGAAGGCCGGGTAGAGCTTCGCGGCCGTGCCAAGTCCCAGCGCGAGCCCGGCCCACCCGGGTCTGCCGGCCGCCACGGCCATCAGCGCGAGGGCTGTCAGCAGCGCCGGGAAGATGTCAAAGCGCCACACGACCTGTGGCATCGCTGCCAGGGCGAGACCGATGAACACGAGGAGCGTCTCCCGGCGCGAGGTGGCCGACCAACCGTGTCCTGCGAGCCACGCGACGGCGGCAGCGGTGGACATCGCGATACAGACGGCGATGGCGGTGAACACGATCTCGTACCCGTTGATCGAGCTGCCGGCCAGGACGCGCGGCAACGTGATCGGCAGCAGCGCAAGTGGCGGGTACTCGAGCGCAAAGTCGCGATACGGGACGAGGCCCGACACCACGCGCTCGGCGATCGACAGGAAGACGGCCGGGCCGCCCTCGAGCGGTCGAGCCCAGACGACGGCCCCGAGCGTCAGCAGGCCGATGATCAGCTCGACCGTGGCGAAGGCCCTGGCGCGCTTGGTCACTTCCGACAGCAGGCTGTTGCGCGGGTCAGGCGCTCACCAGAAGGCATGTGGCGCCTACGGGACATCGGCGCTTCCACCGGACACCGGTCGAAGTCATTCGAGCAGCCGCTCAGCGCCAAGCTCGACGGGATGCTCGGTCCGATCCCGGAGCTCGTCTGGCACGCCTGGGACCGGCTCGCTCCACGGGTCCATCCGGGCGTCGACGTAGAAGTTCACCTGTAGCGCCGGGTCGAGATCGGGAAAGTCGGTACGGTTGTGCGCGCCGCGCGTCTCGCGCCGCTCCACGGCTCCGCGCAGGGTGGCCTCGGCGACTGCGAGTCCCGCGCGCAGGTCGAGCGCGTGCGCGAGATCCGTCCACCCTTCGGCGCCCGGCCGAACGTCGACGTCGGCGGCGGTCCCGCGCAGCGCCTCGAGCTCTCTCAGGCCCTCACGCAGGCTGTTCTCGTCGCGGACGACCCCGCACCTCTCCCACATCACGTCGCGCAGGCGGCGCTGGAGCGGACGGGCAAGCTCGGCGCCGGGTCGAGTCAGCGCGTCCAGCTCGTCGAGCCCCTCGTTGATCGCGCGCCGCGACCGTACGAAGACCTCGCCTTCGAGCGCGAAGGCCGCCGCCGCCTTGCCGGCGCGCCGTCCGGAGATCAGCGCCTCGCCGAGTGAGTTCCCGCCGAGCCGGTTCGCGCCGTGCAGTCCGCCGACGCACTCGCCGGCGGCGTAGAGGCCTGGCACGTTCGTGACGTGCGTCTCGGGATCGACGACGATCCCGCCCATCGTGTAGTGGGCGGTCGGCGCGACCTCCATCGGCTGGCGTGAGATGTCGAGCATCTGCCACTCGACGAACTGACGGTACATGCGCGGCAGCTTCTCGCAGATGTAGTCCTTGCCGCGGTGGGTGATGTCGAGGAACACGCCGCCGTGCGGGCCGCCCCGTCCCTGGATGATCTCGGTGTAGTTCGCCAGCGCCACGCGGTCACGCGTGCTGAGCTCGAGCCGGACAGGGTCGTAACGCTCCATATACCGCTCGCCGGCCGCGTTGTACAGGCGCCCGCCCTCGCCGCGCACCGCTTCCGTGACAAGCGTCCCCGCCGCCTCCTCAGGGAACACCATCCCGGTCGGGTGGAACTGGACGAGCTCCATGTCCATGAGCCGGCAGCCAGCGTCGAGCGCCATGCGCATGCCGTCGCCGTAGTTCTCGTCGCGACGCGAGGAGCTCCGCCGCCAGATGCGCGTGTGACCGCCCGTCGCGAGGATGACCGCGTCGGCGAGGTGAACGGTCCGCTCGCCGGTGTGCAGGTCGAAGGCGAGCGCGCCAAAGCAGGTCCCGTCTGCCACGAGTAGCCGAGAGACGTAGTGGTCCTCCCTGACACGGACGCCGAGCTCGGCGGCCTTCGCAGCAACGGTGCGCATGATCGCGCGTCCGGTGAAGTCGCCGGCGTAGCAAGTTCGCCGCCACCGGTGGGCGCCGAAGAAGCGCTGGTCCAGTTCACCGTCCTCTGTGCGCGCGAACTCGCACCCCCAGGCGGCAAGCTCGAGCACAGCGTCAGGAGACTCACGCGCCATGATCTCGACCAGCCGAGGGTCTCCGAGGAAGTAGCCCTCGCGCACGGTGTCGGCGAAGTGCTGCTCCCAGGAGTCGTCCGGGTCGCGCGTCCCGAGCGCCGCGTTGATGCCGCCGGAGGCGAGCACGGTGTGTGCGTCCAGCCGGGCG